>JAFRYJ010000081.1 GCA_017437705.1 Lachnospiraceae bacterium | reverse complement strand
GACTCCTTTGATAATGAAGAGGAGCAGATCAAGCATTTCTGTTTTCAGGCATCGGATATAGTACCGGAGATCATATCCGGAAGTTCGGTAGTCGGCGTCGGTATGGGCAGGACCATGTACTGGCTCTCCGATGAGATCGCACCTTCCAGGCAGCCTTATATGATCACATTTGTTCCCCTGGCAGGCAATGCTTCGCCAAATAACAGGTACCTGCAGAATTCAACCATGGTGTCAAGATTTGCTGACAGGTTCATGGGCGGATGCTTTTTCTTAAACCAGTATCTTAATATCAGATACGGCGATGCAAACGCTGGATTCAGCGAAGAGTACAATATTAAAAATGCCAACGAACTGGCCGGGATCTGGGGGAAGATGGACTGCGCGCTGTTTTCGTTATCGACCGCATCGCTGGACGGACAGTACTTTTCAACGAATTACAATGATACGGAGCTTGATGAGCACCTGTATCATCACCCGGATTCGTGCGGCGAACTTTTGTCGCAGGTCTTTTTCAGAGACGGAAGAGTGATCCCCATAACCATAGAGAAAGACATTGCCCCGCCGTCATTCCCCCTTGAGAGGCTGAGTACGATCAAAAAGACCGTATGTATGGCGGTGGGCAACAGTAAAGCGCCGGTCATAGTAAGGGCAGCCGGACTGCATTTCTTTAATACACTGATCACAGATATACCGACGGCACAAAAGATCATCGACATTTGTGATAAGGAACAACTGATGTTACCGGAAGAAAAGGAGGTAAGGTATGGATCTTAAAACGATCACAAAAGAAGAATTCGGTAAGTACTTTGAACTTCTCACATTGAAGGCAAATACAGAAGAAGAGGTGAGAAGCTTCTGCAGGCTTGCCAAAGACTATAACATGCGTTCCTATATGATCAGTTGGTACTGGGTACCGCTGTTGAAAGAAGAATTTGCGGGGACGGATATCAAGGCCGGTACAGGCGCCAGCTTCCCCTTCGGCAGCGATCCGCCCAAGGCAAAGGAAGAGACCATAAGGAACGCAGTAAAGCTCGGAGCGGATACTCTGGATCTTTCCATGAATTATTCTATACTCAAAGCAGGCAGGAAGGATGTTGTGGCGGAAGAGCTTGACAGATTTGTGGATGCGGCGGAAGACAGGGAGAAAAAGGTCATCATAGAGGTGGCAGCCCTTACTGATGATGAGATAAAGCTTGCAATAGAGCTTCTCGCGGAAAGAGACATCAACTGGGTAAAGACCTCCACAGGACAGCTTGCCGGTCCTACAATGCCGCAGATGAAGATCATAAGAGAGGCTGTAAAAGGCACGAACCTGAGGATCAAGGTGTCCGGAGTCAAAGCCCCCAGGCCTCAGAATGCATACGCGTATTTTAAGGCGGGAGCAGAGATAATCGGCTCCCAGGGAGCACCTGAAATAATCGATTCTCTGGATCTGCACCGTGAATTAGGACTCATTTAATTCTTAATATAAATCTTATAGGAGGTGATCAGGTGACAAAACATGATTTTAACGGAAAGACGGTCCTTATAACCGGGGCGGCAACGGGCATAGGAGCACAGTGCTGCAGGCAGTTTGCCGAAGCAGGAGCTTTTGTTGCACTTAATTATTACCCCGGTGAAAGAGACGAAAAGGAATCCGCAAAGCTGGTGGAAGAGATACGTGCAGCCGGCGGGAAGATCGAAAGATACGGCGTAGACGTATCGATAGAAGAAGATGTATACCATATGATCGATGAGATCGTGGAAAAAACCGGCCGCATCGACGTTGTTGTAAACAACGCCATGACCGGATACCGCGCACCTTTTGATGAGCTGACGAGCGAGATGCTCTGGCATATGATGCGGGTCAATTTCGGCGGTGCTTTTTATACCTGCAAGAGGGCAATTCCCTACATGCTGAAGCAGGGGTCCGGCAATGTGGTAATGGTAAGTTCTTCGGCGTTTATAAACGGCGGAGGCGCAACAGCCGCCTATCCCGCTGCAAAGGGCGCCATGGAGGGACTTATGAGCGGCCTTGTAAACGAGTATGCAAAATACGGGCTCCGTTTTAATACGGTACGTCCTTCGGTAGTATTT
>JAFRYJ010000080.1 GCA_017437705.1 Lachnospiraceae bacterium | reverse complement strand
GGTTCGGAAGCTGCTTCGCGAACACCAACGTCTTGCAGGACTTGCCGACGTCGGCATCAACAATATATATATCCGGGTTCTCTTTTCCGAGAACTATCATCTCATCACCAAATGCATCCCTGAGTGCTTTTCCTGACATCATCAAAACCCCCTCTCAAGTTCTTCCATAGCCTGTGCGTACTGTTCGTCGTTGGGCGCCATGCCGTGCCATGAAGGCACATTTTCCATGAACGAAACGCCCTTGCCCTTTACGGTGTCGCATACGATCGCTTTGGGCTTTCCGTTTTTACGGTCCCTTACAAGATCCAGCGTCGCCAGGATCTGTTCCATGCTGTGACCGTCTATCCTGTAGGTCTCGAAACCGAAGGCTTCAAATTTCTTCCTGATGTCCTGCGTAGGCATGATGTCCTCGCAGGCGCCGTCGTTCTGCAGCCTGTTGTTGTCGACGAAAACGATCAGGTTGTCAAGCTGATACTTAACGGATGCCTCCGCCGACTCCCATACCTGGCCTTCCTGACTCTCGCCGTCGCCTATAAGTACGAATACCCTGTAGTCTTTTCCATCCCTCTTTCCGGCCAGCGCCATTCCCGTCGCGCAGGAGATGCCCTGTCCGAGGGAGCCTGTGGAGATGTCTATGCCGGGGCATCTGTTCATTGAGGGATGACCCTGAAGGATCGAGCCCTCTTTACGGAGCGTATTAAAATGCTCCTCGGGAAAATACCCTTTAAGTCCCAGAGCCGCGTACTGGATCGGGCACACATGGCCCTTCGAGAGCACGAAGCGGTCCCTGTCCGGCCAGCGGGGATTTTTGGGATCTATGTTCATTTCACTGAAGTACAGTGCAGTTACTATATCTGCTGCCGAAAAGGAACCGCCCGGATGTCCGGACTGCGCCTTGTAGATCATTGTAAGCGCTGTCTTCCTTAAAAGCTTTGCCTGTTCCTTAAGTTCTGCTGCGGTCATTTTATTCATCGGTTAACTCCTTTCCCTTACGTTACGGATTAATAACGTTCTGGGCGTTTCCGTCCATATAAGACTTTATGTTCTCGGCGGTCGTCGCCATAATGCGTTCCCTTGCTTCCTTAGTCGCCCATGAGATATGCGGCGTGATGATGCAGTTGGGCGCATCCAGCAGCACGTTGTTCTCCCTGATGGGCTCCGTCGATACGACGTCCAGAGCCGCGGCAGCTACCTTGCCGCTTTCGAGGGCATCCTTCAGATCCTGCTCCACGATGAGGGGGCCCCTGCTGTTGTTTATAATGATGACCCCGTCCTTCATCTTATTGATCGTCTCCCTGCAGATGATGCCCTGCGTCTCGGGGAACAGCGGGCAGTGGAGGAAGATGAAATCCGACTTTTCAAGAAGCTCGTCAAGCTCCACATAATCCGCCGCCTCGCGGCCCGCATCGGTTTGACGGCTGTCGTATGCAAGTACATTACAGTTCAGAGCCTTAAGGACTTTGGCCGTGTTCGTGCCGATGCGTCCGAGGCCGATGATGCCTGCGGTCTTCCCGGAAACTTCGATCATCGGATAGTGCCAGTAGCACCAGTCGGGAGCGGAGGACCACTCTCCGTTATGAACGGAATCCGAATGATGTCCGATATGCGAGCATACTTCCAGCAGAAGGCTTACCGCGAACTGCGAAACGTTGTCAGTTCCGTATACGGGAACGTTCATAACGGGGATGCCTTTTTCCTTTGCGTAATTGTAATCCACCACGTTATAGCCGGTGGCGAGCACCGATATCGCCCGGAGATAGGGGCATTTGTCGATGGTCTCTTTTGATATGGGGGTTTTATTTGTAACCACGACCTCGGCGTCACCGATCCGTTCAGCTATAACCGCTGCTTCTTCGTAAGAGGTCCTGTCGTAGATAGCCACGTCACCCAGGACCTTAAGGGGCTCCCAGCTTATATCGCCGGGGTTCTCTGTATATCCGTCCAAAACTACGATCTTCATATTATTCCTTTCTCCGGCCTCTACCGGTCCTCGTTCGAATTCTCTCTTTCAACATGCGTCTTTGCCGCGTCCTCGTAGGCACATATCAGCGCTCCCAGGTCCCATTCGCCGTAGCCGCAGGCGCTGGCCCAGGTGAATACCTGCTTTGTGAGGGCGCTCATGAACATCGGGCTCCTTACTTCTTTGCCGATGTCGAGGGCGATGCTCAGATCCTTAAGGAAGATATCGATCTGGCCGCGGACTGCGAAATCGCGCTCCATGATGAGGGGCAGCTTGTCGCGGAAAACATCGGAGCAGCCCGTGCATTTACCGATGACTTCGTAAATGTCCTCGGGATGAAGTCCGGATTTAACGGCGTATGTGACAGCCTCAGCCGCGATCGCCATGTTGGTGGCGATCATCACCTGGTTGATGCTCTTCATAACCTGGCCGTTTCCGACGATGTCGCTCACATGGTATGTGGCGTGCTTTCCCATTGCCCT
>JAFRYJ010000079.1 GCA_017437705.1 Lachnospiraceae bacterium | reverse complement strand
TGGCAGAAACGGCATCCCTCATGGCTTCGTACGTTGCGTTCAGTATGTTTATTTCATCTATTCTTTCAGGACTGATGATGCCGACGCCCCAGAAGGCAGCCTTTTCTTTTATCTCGTCGAAAAGCTCGTCCCTTTTTTTCGGTGTAAGCTTTTTCGAATCGTTGAGGTAGAGGATCTCGCGGCTTCTGTCCAGTATAACGGTGCCTGCAACGACAGGGCCTGCCAGAGGCCCCCTGCCGGCCTCATCCGTGCCGGCAATAAGAAATGCTTCGGGATATGAATCCTCGTAAAGAAACATTTCCTTAAGCCTTTCACGTTCCCTGTTCAGCTTTTCTTCGCGTTTGCGTTCTCTTTCAAGCTCTTTAAGGGTCTTTTTGTCAGTCAATTTCGTCCTCCGGGAGCTCAAGGCTTATGCGCCCCGTGCGTCCGCTTCTAAGATCGTCAAGGATAAGCCTGGCAGCCTTTTCGGAATCGGCTTCCCCGCCCTTTTTAACGCAGTTTCTTTTAACGGCTATATCCGTAAGCTTAAGATAAGCGCGGTGGAGGATATCCCTGTCTTCACATTCCGTATCATTAAGGTCTGCGGGGACATCGTAACGCTTTTCAAGAAGCTCCGGATACCTGTCGTTAAGCATAATAAGCGTTCTGCAGGCCAGCTGTTCCTTATTGAGGATGTCGTCGTTTATGGCACCTGTGATCGCCAAATGCTCGCCCACAGTCTCGCTGTCGAACCTGGGCCAGAGTATGCCGGGAGTATCCAGGAGCTCCAGGCTTTTGCTTATCTTTATCCACTGCCTGCCCTTTGTTACGCCGGGCTTGTTTCCCGTCTTTGCCGCTGATCTTTTTGCAAAGGAATTTATGAACGTGGATTTGCCTGAATTGGGAATACCCGCCACCATGGCACGCACCACGGTATTGATGTATCCCTTTTTTCTGTCCTTTTCGATCTTATCCTTCATTATTTCGGTGATCACCGGTTCAAGGCTGTTAACATCCTTGAAATTCCTGGCATTTATAAGCATGCAGGGTATATCCTGAGTACCGAAATACCGGATCCATTTCCTGCTGGCCTTATCGTCCGCCAGGTCGGCCTTGTTGAGAAGGATAAGCCGCTTTTTCGAGCCCGCTATTCTGTTTATATCGGGATTCCTGCTGGAGACCGGTATCCTTGCATCGAGTATCTCGATGACAAGATCCACCAGTTTTATATCCTCCTCCATGGACCTCCTGGCCTTTGTCATATGGTCCGGATACCAGTTTATGATGTTCCCGGATCCCTTTTTGTTATCTGTGTTCTCAGCCAATTTACGCGCCCTGTATCTATCTTACCTTTGCATATATCTGGTTCTTTTTTACACACCCGAAGGAAATGCTCCGGGAATCCGTGCTTTTTTCGAAATTATCGCCGATAAGGAAGTATTCGCCCTCGGGTATGATGTATTCCTCCGACGCCCTTCCGCCGTCTGCGATATAGCTGTCAGGCACCGGGTATTCCACTTCCTTGTCGTTTATGTAGATCTTTCCGTCGGATATCTTTATGCGTTCTCCGGGGAGACCGGCCACTCTCCTTATGTATATCCTGGCATTCTTTGAATTGCTCAGCTTTACGGCTACCGTATCGAATCTTTTGGGGCTTCCGATGACGTAGGATACCTTGTTGAGCCTGACGGTGGAATTCATCGTGAATGTGGGTTCCATGGCCTGCTCGTCCACAGTAAAGGTACGGTCGAAGGCGTTAACGTAAAGAAAACCGAGGATAACGGCGATAAGGGCAACAAGACCGAGCACCAATGCCCTTGCCAGCTTCTTCGGAAAATGAAGCTTCTTTATGAATTTTCTGAATTTGCCCTTTATCCTTAATCTTCTTTTCATGTGGCCTCCCGGAAAGCCGTGTTGACTCTGTACCGTGCAGCATGTTCCAAAAGAGAAATACTGCCATAAAGGAATAAAGGAACAATTACTTTATGTAATTGTTCCTTATTGCTTATCTGAGGATCTCTTTTACCTTTGCAGCCTTGCCTATCCTGTCGCGGAGATAGAAAAGCTTAGCTCTTCTGACTTTACCGCGCCTTACCACTTCGATATTCTCTACGATGGGAGAATGAAGGGGCCATGTCTTCTCTACGCCGACACCGTTTGATTTCTTTCTTACGGTGAAGGTCTCTCTTGCGCCGCCGTTCTGTCTTTTGATAACGGTTCCTTCAAATACCTGGGTCCTTTCCCTGTTGCCTTCTTTAACCTTTGCGGATACTCTTACGGTATCTCCCACATTGAACGAAGGCACTTTTTCCTTCAGCTGAGCAGCCTCGATCTTTTTAATGATTTCGTTCATTTATATGAACCTCCCTATTATTCAGATGTTCTTAATACGCCTGTAACAGAGGACCATCCTTAATTTAACAACGATTTAGTCTATCACAGATAAAAACTAAAATCAATGTTTTTTTGGTATACAATGCATCATGCCGATATGCATGAAGCTTTTACTTTTCCTGCTTTTTCAGATATGCATCATACAGGTCCGGACGCTTTTCCCTTGTCCGTTCCAGGGACTTTTCGCGCCTCCATGATGCTATGTTTTTATGATGCCCGGAAAGCAGGACCTCCGGCACCCTGTCGCCCATGAATTCCTCCGGGCGGGTATACTGGGGATATTCGAGAAGCCCGTCGGAAAATGATTCGTCGTTTGCCGATTCTTCGTTGGATAAAACTCCCGGTAACATCCTTGAGATGGCATCGACCATTACCATGGCGGGTAGCTCCCCTCCGGTAAGCACGTAATCTCCTATGGAGATCTCGTCAGAGACTATGCGTTCGATGACGCGCTCGTCGATCCCTTCGTAGTGGCCGCAAAGTATTATAAGGGCTTCCTCTTTTGCAAGCTCTGCGGCGGTCTCCTGGTCGAAGCGCTTTCCCTGGGGCGTTGTATAAATAACACGCGTGCCTGCGGGAAGATCCTTTGCTATATCCATGTAGCAGTCGTAAACGGGTTTGGCTTTCATTACCATTCCCGCTCCGCCGCCGTAGGGATAGTCGTCCACGTGCCTGTGCTTGTCCTTTGAATAATCCCTTATGTCCACGGCATGGAAACCGATAAGTCCTTTTTTTGCTGCTCTTCCCAGTATGCTTTCGTTCAGTCCGGCATTTATAAGGTCCGGGAACAGCGTCATTATATAGAATTCCATATCAGTCCCTGAGTCCTTTAAGCAGGTGTACGGTTATAAGTTCCGTTTCCTCGTCGATAGCAAGGATGCACTGGTCGATGCCGGGGATAAGTATCTCCTCACCGGACTCCGACACCACGTCGTATACATCGTTGGCGCCGGTCTCCAGTATGTCCTTCAGCGTGCCCAGATCTTCGCCCTCGTCCGTGACCACCTTCATGCCGATAAGATCGGCCACATAATGCTGGCCCTCTTCAAGAGGTATGGCATCATCCCTGGAGACCATCACGTCGTAATTCCTTAGACGGTCCACCTGTTCCGGGGTATCTATGCCTTCGAATCTTATTATCACATAGGGCGGCTGATGACGGCTGGAAAGCACCTCCGTCCTGAATTCGCCGGTGCCGTTTGTAATAAGCACCTTTTTAAGATCCCGGTATCTTTCGGGATCTTCGCTGGTGGGATAGACCTTGGCCTCTCCCCTTACGCCGTGGGGCTTTACGATAACACCTACCCTGAAATATTCCTGTTTCATTCTATATCAAGCACGACATTGATGTTTTCCTTCATTGCGGCTGATTTGAGCACGGTCCTTATAGCCTTTGCTATACGGCCCTGCTTGCCGATGACCTTGCCCATGTCGCCGGGCGCCACTGTAAGAGTGAGCACGAGGGTATCGCCCTCCTGCCTTTCGGCAACGCTTACGGAATCGGGGTCATCCACAAGAGATCTCGCAATGAACTCTATAAGTTCTTTCATTTATTCTCTCCCGGATATGATCAATCCTTTGTGATGTTGGCTTCCTTGAAGAGCTTGGCAACTGTTTCAGTGGGCTGTGCACCGTTGTTGAGCCACTTCTTTGCCGCTTCTGCATCGATCTTTACATCTCTGGGATCCGTTAAGGGATTTACATAACCGATCTCCTCGATGAATCTGCCGTTACGGGGCGATCTTGAATCAGCAACGATGATCCTGTAAAAAGGTGCCTTCTTCTGACCCATTCTTCTTAATCTGATCTTAACTGCCATTTCCATTCCTCCTGAGTATTTAAATAATTATTATTTTCAAAGCATTCAGCTTTAAAGCGCATTAAAAGGGAAATTTGAATCTCCCGTGTTTCTTTTTGCCGGAAAACATACCTGACCTCTGTTTCATCTGCTTCCTCATGGTCTCGAAGCTTTTGACAAGCCTGTTGACGTCGGCTATCTCTACTCCCGAACCCTTTGCTATCCTCTGCTTTCGGGACATGTTCATAATGCTTGGATCTGCCCTCTCTTCCTTTGTCATGGAAAGGATGATGTTCCTGGTCCTGGCAAGAGCGGCTTCGTCGATCTCCAGTCCCTTAAGCTGGCTGCCTACGCCGGGCATCATCTTTAGGATGTCCTTGACGCCGCCCATCCTCTGGATCTGATCCATGGAATCCAGGTAATCGTCGTAGGTGAACTCTGCCTTCTGGATCTTCTTACCAAGGGCTTCCGCCTTCTCCTTGTCGATCTCCTGTTCAGCCTTTTCTATAAGGGTGAGCACGTCGCCCATTCCGAGGATCCTTGAGGCCATCCTGTCGGGATAGAACTGCTCCATGTCCGTGAGCTTTTCACCCACCGTTACGTAAAGTATGGGCTTGCCGGTGACATATCTGACAGACAGTGCCGCACCGCCCCTGGTATCGCCGTCCAGCTTTGTTACTATTACGCCCGTAAGCTCTATCTCGTCGTTGAAGCTTTTGGCGACGTTTACGGCGTCCTGGCCTGTCATGGCGTCGATAACGAGTATCGTATCGTCCACATTGACGGCGGCCTTGATGTCCTTAAGCTCCTGCATCATATCCTGGTCGATGTGAAGACGGCCGGCCGTATCAAGGATGACAACGTTGTAGTTTTTCTCCCGGGCATGTGCGATGGACGCCTTTGCTATATCCACGGGACTGATCTTGTCTCCCATGGAGAAAACAGGCACGCCTACCTTCTGGCCGTTGATCTCCAGCTGTTTGATGGCTGCGGGCCTGTAGACGTCGCAGGCCACCAGCAGGGGCTCCCTGCCCTTTTTCTTAAGGATGCCCGCCAGCTTAGCACAGGTCGTGGTCTTGCCGGCGCCCTGAAGGCCGGCCATAAGGATGACCGTTACCTCGTTTCCGGGCCTCAGGGTGAGCTCCGTGGTCTCGCTTCCCATAAGGGCGATCATCTCTTCGTTGACGATCTTAACGACCTGCTGTCCGGGGGTGAGGCTCTTCATTACCTCTTCGCCCTGGGCCCGCTCGCTTACATCTTTAATGAATTCCTTAACGACCTTGAAGTTTACATCGGCCTCCAGGAGGGCGATCTTTACCTCCTTCATGGCGGCCTTGATGTCGCTCTCCGTAAGGCGGCCCTTGCCTCTTAAAGCCCTGAAAATGTTCTGAAGTTTTTCGGAAAGACTTTCAAATGCCATAGCTGCCTCTTTCAGTATATGTCGACGATGTTTCCGGCCAGTTTTCTGACATCATCGTCCCGGGAGATCTCGTAGATCTTTTCCGCATTCTCCCGGATGATGACGAACTTCTCCACCAGATGAAGCTTTTCCTCGTAATTGACGAGCTTTCTTTCGCACCTTTTAACTATGTTGAATACCGCCTGCCTGGTGATGCCGTGCTTCTCCGCAAGCTCCGCCAGGGAAAGATCGTCGAATACGAATTCCTCGTAAATATCCTTCTGATAACCGGTGAGCAGCTCACCGTAGAAATCAAAAAGGAGGCTCTTATTCAGAAGTTCGTCCAAGCCTTTACCAGCCATAAAAAACACCTGCAAACTGTTTTTGGTTTACAGGTGTTGATTATACTTATTCTTAAAATGCTTGTCAAGCCTTATAAATACAGGGAAAAGTACGGTTTCAGGTACAATCCGGGAGCCCCGGATCAGCATCATGCATTCCTGTAGATATCCTTGACCCTGTCGATATACGCCTTCTGATCCGCAGATATCCCCATGATGGTCCTGGCCGGAAGCTCCGAAGCCTCGTTGTATTCATCGATCATTGCCTTCACCGTTTCCTCGGAAAGATCGTAGGTGGCCATGACGTCCTTTATGGCTTTAACATCATTAAGGGCCTTAAGGCAGAATATATGATACTTGAGCTCTGAATTGTCCAGGCCCTGCTCGTAGGCGCTCTTGAAGGCAGCTGCTGCGGATCTGAAATCCAGAAGCCTCGTGAAAGCCGTACCCAGATCGTGATATACGGATGCCTCAAAACCGGAAGGAAGGTCTTCCTCTGTATCCTGCCTGCGTTTAAGCTCGTCCAGTATGCCCAGGTACATGGAAACGGCATCGGTATAATGACCGTATCTCAAAAGGTTCCCGCCCTTTGCCCTTTTTACCTGGAGAGGATTCTGATGCTCCATATCATCGATGGTCCTGCAGAGATCCTCTATATCCTTTCTCTCAAAAAGCACGCATTTTGATTCGAGTACCGAAACCAGCTCCTTAAAGGAAGCTCCTTCGGACGCTTTTTTTGCGATAAGCTTAGAAAGGTTCCTTCTGCCAGCGTTCCTGGCTATCCAGTTGAGGAGCTCCCCGGTAAACACGGACTGGTCAAGGGCATAAATATTGGAATA
>JAFRYJ010000078.1 GCA_017437705.1 Lachnospiraceae bacterium | reverse complement strand
TATCCCTCCTGAAAAAACGGGTTCAAAATATTATACAATTTTTAAGCAAATGTTGCAAATATAAAATGTATTTTTTAATAAAAATATGACAAATGTTCTCATATAAACCAAAGCAAAAGGAGAAATGACTTATTTTCCGTCATTTCTCCTTATTCTGCCATTATTATTATAAATACAATTTCAGTTCTTGAAACTGTGAATAGGCGCCGGGATCCTGCCGCCCCTGCTGATGAATCTGGAGCAGGAGTATTCGTTCACCGGCATTACGGGAGCTTCTCCGAGAAGGCCTCCGAATTTAACATAGTCGCCGGCTTTAAGCCCTATGGCCGGTATCAGCCTTACGGCCGTAGTCTTCTGGTTAACGGCGCCGATAGCCATTTCGTCGGCAATGATGCCTGCTATGGTATAGGCCGATGTATCTCCGGGTATGGCTATCATGTCCAGGCCTACAGAGCAGACGCAGGTCATGGCTTCAAGCTTCTCTATCGTGAGTGCTCCCATCTTTGCGGCTTCGATCATTCCCCTGTCTTCCGATACGGGTATGAATGCTCCGGACAGTCCTCCTACGAAGGATGATGCCATTACGCCGCCTTTCTTCACCTGGTCGTTAAGGAGTGCAAGGGCAGCCGTGGTTCCGGGTGCTCCGGGCTGTGCCAGTCCCATCTCCTTGAGGATATCCGCAACGGAATCGCCTACCGCAGGCGTGGGAGCCAGTGACAGGTCTACAATACCGAAGGGCACTTTCAGCCTTCTGGAAGCCTCTCTTGCAACCAGCTGGCCGACACGGGTTATCTTGAAGGCCGTCTTTTTGATCGTCTCAGCCAATGTCTCGAAGTCCGCATCACGGCAGGTCTCGAGCACCGCCTTTACAACACCGGGTCCTGATACGCCTACATTTATTATGGCGTCCTCTTCGGATATTCCGTGGAATGCTCCGGCCATAAAAGGATTGTCATCCGGAGCATTGCAGAATACCACGAGCTTCGTACAGCCGCTGCCGTGGGTGTCTGCCGTATGCTCGGCGGTCTTCTTGACTATGCCTCCCATGAGCCTTACTGCGTCCATGTTTATGCCCGACTTTGTGGAGCCCAGATTTACGGACGAGCACACCAGGTTCGTCTTTGAAAGGGCGTAGGGTATCGCACCGATAAGGAGCTCCTCCTGCTTCGTCATACCCTTTGCCACCAGGGCCGAAAAGCCTCCGAGGAAGTTTACGCCGGTCTCTTTGGCGCACTCCTCCAGCGTCATGGCTATGCTTACATAATCCTCCCAGCTCCTGCATGCTCCCGCTCCCACCAGAGAAATAGGCGTTACCGAGATCCTCTTGTTAACGATGGGAATGCCGAAATCGCCGGATATCTCTTCGCCTGTGGCAACAAGGTTTCCGGCCAGCCTCAGTATCTTGTCCTTGATCTTGGACCTGAGCATCTTAAGATCGGAGTCAACACAATCCAGCAGGGAAATACCCATGGTGATGGTCCTCACGTCAAGGTTCTCCCTCTCGATCATTTTATTGGTTTCTATTACTTCCTCAATATTGATCATAGCCGTCTCCTGTCAGATCCTGTGCATTTGCTGGAAGATCTCTTCCCTCTGTGCATGTATCATAACGCCCATCTTTGCTCCGACCTGGTTAAGGCCCTCCTGGAGCTCGGATATATTCTTGGCGCTGCCTGATGTGTCGACTACCATCATCATGTTGAAATAGCCGTCGACGATCGTCTGGGAAATGTCCAGAATGTTTACCCCGTTGTCTGCAAGATAGGTGCATACCGCGGCGATGATGCCGACCATATCCATACCTACGACCGAGATTATTGTCTTCTGCATTGCTGACTCCTCCTCTTTTTCTTTATTCTCTGAATGGCGTTGTCCACTGATTTTACCGGTCTTTTCAGCTCTTCGCCGATCTCCCTGCAGCTCTTACCCTCCAGATAAAGCGCAAGCACGCTTTTTTCGTAGCTGCTGAGCCCGGGTATCTCCTCTTTCATGTATTCCAGAGGAGTTTCTTTTAAAATTATGTATTCCTCCGGTCCCGGGGTATCGTCCGCTATCTCCGTTCCCCGGTCCACGCGGTCTTCGTCGCTGCCGTCCATGCCGCCTTCCAGCAGCACGCTGGTATTCAGCGGTTCGTGCTTTTTCGAATTATACGACGTTACCGCCGTCTTTATCTGTGACGTTACGCACAGGTCCGCAAATGCCGCAAAGGGCGACCCGCTTTCGGGATCGTATTTCCTCACGGCTTTATAAAAGCCGATCATGCCCTCCTGTATAAGGTCCTGCCTGTCTCCTCCGCCGGGAAGAAAAAACCTGTCCGCCCTGCTCTCTATCAGATTCCTGTATTTCCTGAACAGGTATTCCAGAGCATCATCATCGCCGTCCCTCATAAGGCAGACGATCTTTTCATCGGAAAGGCCGCTCCAGTCAGTTCCCTGCGTACCTCTGTCTGTATATTTCATATGATATGACTCCTGCCGCCACTGATGCGTTAAGCGAATCGATATCCCCCTTCATGGGTATCGATACCACCATATCCGAATGCTCCCTTACAAGCCTTGAAACGCCCTTTCCCTCGAATCCGATGACCAGTCCCAGGGGACCCTTCAGATCCGTTTCGTAAAGAGACGTTCCGTCCATATCGGCGCAGGCTATCCACAGGCCCTTTTCCTTAAGGTATTCTATGGTATTCGTAAGATTAGTCACCCTTGCCACCGGCGTGAACGCCACGGCTCCCGCAGAGCTCTTAGCAGCAACCGGCGTGATGCCGGCAGACCTGTTCTTCGTGATTATAACGCCGTGGGCTCCGGACACATTGGCCGTCCTGATGATCGCTCCCAGGTTGTGGGGATCCTCTATGCCGTCAAGCAGTATCACGAAAGGATCCTCGTTCCTTGACGCTGCATTTTCAAGTATCTCCTCCACGGTCGAATACCTGTAGGCCGCGCACTGGGCGATGACTCCCTGATGCTTTCCGGTACCGGACATTTTGTCCAGGAGCTCCTTAGGCACATACTTTATGATCGTATCCGCCTTCTTAGCCATACGGATGATGGTATTTACCGGGCCGTCGGTAAGCCCCTTCTGCACGAAGAGCTTGTCCACGGTCCTTCCTGAACGAAAGGCCTCCGCCACGGGATTCCTTCCTTCGATATTCGTATCATCGTAAATGATGTCATCACTGCCCATCAGGCTTTCTCCCGTAATAATGGTCTATGCTCTTCTTCACAAGGGTCCTTATCCTGCCGTCCTCTCCGGTCAGATAAAGATATCCGATAAGGGCTTCAAAGCCGGTGGCATATCTGTAGTCTATGACCGGGGCGTTCTTAGCCGTACTGTTGGACTTGGCGTTCCTGCCCCTTCTGAGGATCTGCTCCTCTTCCTCCGTAAGATAAGGCATCAGGCTCTTTACCATGTCTGCCTGTGTTACGGCATTCACCAGCTTTGCCGACTCCACCTGGAAATCGTGGGGCGAGATATCGTGCTCGCTTACGAGATACGACCTTACTATAAGCTCGTATACCGCATCGCCTATATATGCCAGCGTAAGAGGAGAAAAGGACCTTGCGTCCCTTTCCTTAAGTCCCAGGTCCTTTTTTATGTCCTGATATACGGACATCATGCTCTCTTCCATTTTACTCCTTCTCTTGTATCCTCAAGGAGTATGCCCATGCCTGTGAGCATGTCGCGGATCTCGTCTGCTCTGGCGAAGTTCCTGGCCTTTCTTGCCTCCTGCCTCTCCATGATCAGCTTCTCGATCTCCTCGTCCAGGATCTCCTTCTCGCGCTCCGTCTTGATGCCGAGAACGTTCAGAAGGCTGTCCATGGTCTCGATGGCCTTTTCGCCCAACTTGTCCGATGCACCCTCAACGATGCTGACGTTGTAAAGCTTTACGAGCTCGAAGATGACTGCTATAGCGTCGGCGGTGTTGAAGTCATCATCCATGGCATCCTCGAATTTCGTCTTGAGGGCGTCGATCTTATCCGCCGTTTCCTGCTCGGTTTCATTAAGATCCCTGCCCTCGTACTGAAGGCCGGTGATCCTCTCGTATGATGTGAGGATCCTGTCAAGGCCGCTCCTTGATGCTTCCATAAGCTCCTCGGAGAAATTGAGGGGGCTTCTGTAATGTGCGGAAAGCATGAAGAATCTGAGCACCTGGCCGTCGTACCTGTCGAGGATCTCTCTTACCGTAAAGAAGTTGCCGGCAGACTTTGCCATCTTCTCTCCGTTGATGTTGAGGAATGCGTTGTGCATCCAGTATTTTGCGAACTGCTTGCCGTTGGCCGCCTCGCTCTGGGCGATCTCATTCTCGTGATGAGGGAATATAAGATCCTCGCCGCCGGCGTGGATATCGATCTCGTCGCCCAGGTACTTCTTCGACATTACGGAGCACTCGATATGCCAGCCGGGTCTGCCGTCGGACCAGGGTGAAGGCCATGAGGGCTCTCCCTCTTTTTTGGGCTTCCAGAGCACGAAGTCGGTGAAGGACTTCTTGCCCTCTTCTCCCGTTACCTTGATCTCCCTGTGGCCTGCCTCCAGGTCTTCGATGTTCTTGCCCGAAAGCTTGCCGTAATCCTTGAACTTGTCCGCCTCGAAATAGACGGTGCCGTCCACATCATAGGCGTAGCCCTTGTCGATAAGGGTGTCGATCATATCGATCATGCCGTCGATCTCCTCCGTAGCCTTGGGATGAGTGGTGGCTTCCATAACGTTCATGGACGCCATGTCCTTTTTGGCCTCTATGATGTAGCGCTCGGAGATCTCCTGTGATGTTACGCCCTCCTCATTGGCCTTTTTGATGATCTTGTCGTCCACGTCGGTAAAGTTGGACACGTAATTAACCTTGTATCCCTTGTACTCGAAATACCTTCTTACGGTATCGAACACGATCATGGGCCTGGCGTTTCCGATATGGATAAGATTGTATACGGTAGGCCCGCACACATACATCTTTACCTCTCCGGGAGTAACGGGCACGAATTCTTCTTTTCTTCTTGAAAGCGTATTATATAACTTCATTTTTCTCCTCCTGAACAGTCTCTGTTTCTTTTTCCTCTATTCCCCTTACTAAGTTCTCCAGCTCCTCCATGCGCTTCATCAGCATGCTGTTTTCCATGGTGAGCCTGTTCAGATCATCTGAAATGGGATCGGGAAGATGTACCTGGTCCAGATCCTCCTGGGGCACCCTTACATCGTTCCTCTTAACAACACGGCCGGGCACTCCGACTACCGTCGAGTTGGGCGGTATCTCCTTAAGTACCACGCTGCCGGCGCCTATCTTTGAATTATCCCCGATCTTGAAGGAACCCAGCACCTTGGCACCCACCGAGATCATAACGTTGTTGCCGATGGTGGGATGTCTCTTGCCGTGCTCCTTGCCGGTACCGCCCAGGGTAACGCCCTGGTACAGGGTGACATTGTCGCCGATGATCGTCGTCTCGCCGATGACTACTCCGTGGCCGTGATCGATGAAGAATCCCTTTCCGATCTGTGCGCCGGGATGGATCTCGATCCCGGTCTTCCTGGCAGCCACCTGTGAGATGAGCCTGGCGATGAAATAATTCTTGTTATTATAGAAAACATGAGCGACCCTGTAGGCCAGTACCGCCCAGAATGACGAATAAAGAAATACCTCCGCATTCGTCTTGATGGCCGGATCCCTTTCCTTTATGAGCCTTGTCTCGTCTTTCACATAATTGATAATCTTACTGATCAGCATATTTCCTCCGGTTTATTTAAGCAGGCACACACACTGGGCAGCCATGCCCTCGCCGGTGCCGGCAAAGCCCATGCCCTCTGTTGTGGTAGCCTTGATATTTACTTTTGAAACATCGATAAAAAGAGCCTCGGCGATGCAACATCGCATCTCGTTGAGATAAGGCGAGAGCTTCGGTTTTTGTGCGATAATGGTGCAGTCGATATTCTCTATCTCGTACCCTCTGTCCCTTACCTCCGCGCCGGTCCTTTTAAGCAGCTCTGTGCTCCTGATGTTCTTAAAGCTCGGATCTGTATCCGGAAAGAGCACACCGATATCCGGTGCCCCGCAGGCTCCCAGCAGCGCATCCATAACCGCATGGGTAAGAACGTCTGCATCCGAATGCCCCAGAAGCCCCTTTTCAAAGGGGATGATGACACCGCCCAGCACCAGGTCCCTGTCTTCAGTTAATCTGTGAGCATCGAATCCCGTTCCTATACGCATATGATCACCCGCAGTCCACCTTTACAAGAAAAAGGCCTTCGTCCTCCGTTACGGAAATGACTTTTCCCTTAAGCTCGCCGTCCGCCGGTTCCACCGGAGTCTCAAGATCGTCTGACATGGCGACGGCATCTTTTATAGTGTAATAATAAAGATTACCGGAAAGAGTCTTAAGTACAGATTCGTCGAGAAACACTTCGTCCCCGGGCTTTACAAGCCCCTCTCTTTCCATAGTGAAATCGACTATCCTGGACATAAGCACTCCTTTTCGATAAAAGTCCAAAACGGACCTGTCCTTAAGGGTTTTATCGCATGGGAATTCCGGAGGAATCTCCTGTGCGAGAACAAAGTCCGCAAGCGGACTTCAATTTCCC
>JAFRYJ010000077.1 GCA_017437705.1 Lachnospiraceae bacterium | reverse complement strand
TCCTTCTGATACTCTTCATAGACCTGTGCTGTCCTGGCATCGCCGTAGGCCCCGCCGGATCTCGCTTTCAGATAAAACTGATCCACCGTCACGAGCTCATCCTTGGCAGAAGATATGGCGTTCATAAAGGTCTTTTCCTTGTACACCTTCGTGTCTATATCCAGCATCCTGCAGACCTTTTTTATGGTCTCCTTCTGGTCGCTTGTATCGTAGATGGTGAAATCCCTTTTATATCCCAGCCTGTCTATAAAGCGCCTGAGGATCCTTACGCACAGCGAATGAAAGGTGCTGACCCAGACCATATCCGAATCCTCGGATATAAGGCGGTCCACCCTCTCCCTCATTTCGCCGGCGGCTTTGTTTGTAAAAGTGATGGCCAGGATGTTCCAGGGCTTGACATTCTTTTCCGAAATGAGATATGCCACGCGGTGGGTGAGCACCCTGGTCTTTCCCGATCCTGCTCCTGCAAGAATAAGAAGCGGTCCTTCAGTATAAAAGACCGCTTCCTGTTGTGCAGGGTTCAATGTATCGTAAATACTCATTGAAGCTCCGTTTCTCAGTCTAAGATAAGTTTCTGTCCGCAGTTTGAACAGTATTTAACGCCCGGTGTGAGTTTTACCCCGCAGTTAGGGCAGAAGTTCAACGCTCCTTCGGGAGCCTGAACGGTATCAGGCACTGCTGATGCTGCAGGAGCAGCTGCCGGTGCTGCTGCCTGTGTTCCCGCGGCTGCACCTGATGCCACCGCTGTACCCATGGCAAGACCTGCTCCAAGTGTAGCAGCCGTAGCTGCCACTCCGCCGTCCTTGCCTTCCGCAATGGCGTCGCCGAGGGCGATCTGCTGATACTTGGCCACATCATCCACCATGCTCTGGCTGGCGACCTTCTCTACCATATTCTGGATCTCCTCCGGATAAGTTACGCTTGAGATCGCAAAGGATGTAACGGCAATGCCGATCTTCCTCATCTCATAGTCGAGATCCTGGCGTATACCTTCGGCTATCTCGGTTGCATTAGCCTGGATATTGAAAAGATCCTTGCCCTCCTTAACGATCCACTTCATAAGGAGCTGATCCAGCTGGGAGGTGACTCTTTCCTTTATATCCTCTACCGTGAAGATATTGCGGACGCCTGCAACTCTCTCGATAAGCAGATCGTGATCCGCTACGCGGCATGTAAATGTACCGAAAGCTCTGATGGGCATACCGCCTTTAAGCTCGGGCGTGGGTATATTTATGGCATTCTTGGTGCCCCATTTAACAAGCACTTCCTTGGTATTGATGAAAAGCACCTCGGCCCTGAGTCCGGTCTTGAATCCGAACCTGAATCCGCTGAGCGTGGAAAGGAAAGGGATGATATCCGATTCAACATCGAATTTTCCCTCGTCCTCGAAGATGCCTTCCACCTTGCCGTTATACATAAAGATAGCATCCTGACCCTGACGGATTATAAGTCTGCTGCCTTTTTTGATCTCTTCCTCCGGCCATTTCCAGAAAAGAGTTTCGTCGTTATACTGATTCCACTCTATTACATCCGCAAATTGATTACTGAATATGCCCACTGTTTTTCCTCCAAAAAAGAGGGCGTCCGCCCTAAGACAGACGCCCTGCATAAATAATTATTCTTTGCCGAGTTTCTCTTTGATGGCTTTGATCTCTTCATCGATATCGGGGCGGTTAAGGTCGTTGTCATATTTATCCTTAAGATCCTCGATGGACTGCTGTGCAGAAGTCATATTGAGCTCTGCCATTGCATTTGCCTCGTCGAGCATATGATCGGCCTTCTCTTCCATTTTAGCAAAGGAGTTCATTGTATCGGTAACGCCGGTTACAGCTGATGTTGCATCGTTTACCTTCTCCTGAGCCTTTGCAACCGCTACCTTAGCCTTGATAAGATCCTTCCTTGCATTAAGCTCTGCAATGTCGGAAACGAGCTTGTCGTGCATCTCGCGCATCTTCTTTGCGTTTTCTGCATTGACATCGTAGATCTTCTTGGCATCGTCGAGGCGGACCTGTACTTTTGCCTTCTGTGCAAGGAACTCTCTTGCATCAGCTTCGTTACCGGCTGCAACAGCTCTCTCAGCATAATTCTGAAGAGTATCGACCTCTTTCTGAAGTTCGTCTACTTTTCTCTTGGCCTTAGCTTCGTCAGCCATGATGGATGCTGTCTCAGCCTTTACTTCACCAAGATCCTCTTCCATGTCTCTTAAATACTGATCGATCATCTTTGCAGGATCCTCAGCTTTATCAAGAAGTGCATTGATATTGGCAGCCATGATCTCTTTAAATCTCTTTAAGATACCCATTTTCATACCTCCGAATAAAATAGAAAGAATTGTTTTTACTGTAATTGATTATAAGACAGTCCGTATAAAAATACAATATTATCTGTGCGGGAACGTACCTTTTATTCCGCGCTGTTTATATGTTTCGGATCACTTTTTCCGCGCCTGTCATCCTACGGATCCCATTACCAGGCTTTCCCACAGCTCCGTTGTCTTCACCGGATACTTTTTCCTCAGGCTTTCCATCATCTCATCGAACTTTTCCGCGATCAGATCGCTCTTTTCTTCTTCGCTCTTATCCTTCAGCTCCTCGTCCTTTTCGATGTCCTCTGAGATGTCATCCGTGATCTTCCCGTATACCTTCCGGCTCAGCGCCTCATCTATATATATCTTCTCGACGGCTTCCCTGCTGAGTCCGAAGCCCTCGGCCATATCACCCAGGGAATCCATGTACTCGTCGGCCGCCTTCACCGCAGCCTTCTCCTCGCTTTCATCGAGCTTTACACCGTTTCCCGATGCCTCGGCACAAAGTATCTGGATGTCGGTAACTTCGGAAAGCATGGTCCTCTTCGCGTAATCGGCCACGCTTTCGCCGTCGTCCGTAATGATGCTCCAGGGATCCTCCCCGTATTCCATAACGTATTTATCCCTGGCAAGATACATGTAATAGCTTATCTCATCGATACCTACTTCCCTGCTGCCGACAGTTATTACAGTCTCGCCCACGGGATCCCGTGATGCATCCTGACCGCCGGTCTCTGTATCGGTTGTGTCTGTCTCTGAAGTTTCGGTATCAGTGTCTTCTGTCACCGGCTCCTTTGTATCTCCGGTATCGGAAGTATCCTTGTCATCCCCGGCATCCGAAGTCTGCACGCTGCTTTCCTTTTCACCGGCATCATCCGTTTCCGCACTCTTTCTTCCTGCCATAAACCCCAGTGCAAATGATGCCGCCATAAGTGCCATGGCCAGTATTATTATTCCAAATTTTTTCATTTAGCCGTTCCTTTCAGGTTGTCATGATGCCCCGTTTATTAAAACACTGCGGCATACTTTGCATATTATACATCCTATTCCTGTTTTTTGTTGACTTTGTGAACAATTTACTTAAAATATATATATAATCTTTTTTGGAGGGCGAATTATGAAAGAGGATAACAACTATTCCGAGGCTGCTCCGGAGCAGGTTCCGGAAAAGAAGAAAGCCGGCAAGAAAAAAGTATCACCGGATCTCAAGCTGGATATAGGCGGCACAATGGGAACTCTTAAGGACATCCTTTTAAATCCCATCGCAGGTCTCAGGAATTATATAGGACAGGGAAACATACTCGTATCGGGTATCATGTTCATTGTTCAGTGCCTTCTCGGAGGCTGGTTCGCCGTAAGGCTTACAAAGTCCATGCTCGGTGCAGCCGGCAGCCTTGTTGACGGCGGTACTACGGCAAAGATATTATTTACGTATTTCTTCATTCTCATCGTAACGAATGTTGTAAATATACTTGCATTCTTCCTGGTTTCGATCATCAGAAAGAACGAGAAGTCCCTGTTCCAGTGTGTGGATATGGCAGCTGTTAAGCTCGTTGTTACCATTCCCCTTACACTGCTGGGAATCATCTTCAGCTTTATCAACTATACCGTAGGCGTTATATTCCTCATGCTCATCGTAGGCGCATCCATCGCATACGATGCTTCCGCAGTTGTAGGAACAGCCAGGATCAAGAGCAAACTGCCCATCGATGTCTGCATCATCTGGGCTCTCAGCATCATCGTGTTCGTTATCATGGTGAAGCTCTTCGGCAGCAGCGCCGCAACTCTTGCAGAGCTTATCTGATTTTGTTAATACTCAGGTATCATAAAACGGTGCAGTCACTTGAGACTGCACCGTTTTTATGTTTATATCAAATTCTGGCTTATAGGACAAAACGTGTTGGTAAAAATCGCTGTAACCATTGATTTTACTATGGTTGCAGCGATTTTATCTTGTTTTAAACAAGATATAGGTCGGACAAAACGTGTTGGTAAAAACGCTG
>JAFRYJ010000076.1 GCA_017437705.1 Lachnospiraceae bacterium | reverse complement strand
GGGCATAGGCTTTGCCTTCCAGCAGCCCGTGCGCTTCAAGGGCATCCAGGTGCTGGATCTTATAAGGATCGCGAAGGGAAAGAGACTGGCAGTGGCCGACGCCTGCCATTATCTGTCGGCGGTGGGCCTCTGTGCCAGGGATTACATAGACAGAGAAGTGAATTCCAGCCTTTCAGGCGGAGAGCTTAAGAGGATAGAGATCGCCACGGTGCTGGCAAGAGGCACTGCACTTTCGGTATTTGACGAGCCCGAGGCGGGCATCGATCTCTGGAGTTTCAAGAACCTCATCGAGGTCTTTGAAAGCATGAGGAAGAACATCGAGAACAGCTCGATTCTTATAATCTCCCATCAGGAGAGGATACTGGAGATAGCGGACGAGATCATCGTTCTGAAGGACGGAAGCATCACCGCCAGGGGAACAAAGGACGAGGTGCTGCCCGGACTTATAAGCAGCCATGATGTGTCTGTAGAATGCCGTGCAGGCGATATACCGAAGGGGGTGGCAGTCAATGGTTAAGCTTGATGAGATCCAGAAGAGGCTGCTTCTGGAAATAGCAGATCTTCACAAGGTGCCCGAGGGCGCATACAATATACGTTCAAATTCAAAGTCCATCGGCCGCGCATCCTCGGAGAACATAGAGATAATCCCCAGGGAGGACGGCAAGGGCCTTACCGTAAACATCAAGCCCGGCACAAAGAATGAGAGCGTGCACATACCTGTTGTAATCACCGAGAGCGGCATCACCGAGCTGGTCTACAACGATTTCAATATCGGCGAGGGCTCTGATGTGGTCATCGTCGCAGGATGCGGCATCGACAACTGCGGCAAGCAGGATTCGGAGCACGACGGCATCCACCGCTTCTATGTGGGCAAGGGAGCAAAGGTCAAATACGTTGAGAAGCATTACGGCTCGGGCGACGGTCTGGGCAAGCGTATCCTGAATCCCGGCACCGAGGTATACATGGAAGAGGACAGCACCATGGAGATGGAGATGGTGCAGATCAAGGGCGTGGATTCCACCGAGAGATACACCACCGCGGACCTGGCTGCAGGCGCCAAGCTTGTGGTAAGGGAAAGGCTGATGACCCACGGAAAGCAGACTGCCGTCAGCAGGTATACCGTAAACATGAACGGCGAGGGTTCCAGCGCAGACGTGGTATCCAGAGGCGTATCGAGGGACGAGTCCTTCCAGAAATTCGACGCCAAGCTTGTGGGCAACGCGGCCTGCAAGGGACATACGGAGTGCGATTCCATCATCATGGATCAGAGCCGCATCCTTGCGGTGCCCGGGCTGGAGGCCAACAATGTTGATGCTTCACTGGTACACGAGGCGGCCATCGGAAAGATCGCCGGAGACCAGATAATAAAGCTTATGACCCTGGGCCTCACTGAGGCCGAGGCTGAGGAGCAGATCATCAACGGATTCCTTAAATAATGATGCAGTAAATACTTATGCAGGCAGACCGGGGAGGTATCGGTTATGAGGCTTATAAAGAAGGACAGAGTATACAACACCCTTGATAAGGCGCACCCTGCCGCAGCGACGGTCAAGTCCGGGGAGACCGTAAGGATAGAGACAGAGCTCCAGAGCGGGCCCTGGCTGAATTCGATCGAAGACAGGTGGGGACCGTCTAAAAGCAAAGGTCCCAACGTCTGCACAGTTGTGGCAATGGAAGGCGCGGAACCGGGCGACACCCTGGTGGTGGAGATCCTGGACGTTATTCCCGCGAAGCTGGGATACACGGGTTTTGCCGGGTGGAGGACGCCCCTTGTGGGACAGATCCTTCCCGAGGGAAAAGACTGGGGAACGGTAACGCATACGGTGGAGATCACGGAGGAGGGCGTTCTCTGGAGCCCCGAGCTGACGATCCCGCTGCAGCCCATGATAGGCACCATAGCCACAGCTCCCGCCGGGGAGCCCCAGACGAATAAATATGCGTATCATAACGGCGGCAACATCGACGTGCAGGAGATCTGCCCCGGAACGACCATCTATCTGCCTGTGGAGGTGGAGGGCGCTCTTTTACACGTGGGCGACTGCCACGCCATCATGGGGGACGGCGAGATAAACCACGGCGGCGCCATCGAGTGCGCAGCGGAGGTGATCCTGAAGCTCAGCCTTAAAAAGGGCTATGATGCGAAGGAATGGCTCCGTCTGGAGAATGATGAATACATAATGACCATCGCCAACGAGATCAAAATGAAGGATTCCTTCTGCGGCGCCGTAAGGGAGCTGATCCGCTGGATGTGCGATGACTACGGCTTTACGGCACAGGAAGCTTACCTGCTTCTGGGGCAGGTGCTGGAGGCGAGATGCACCATGCTCCACGGCGACGACGGTCCCTTCAGCCCCTATGTCGCAAAGATCAAAAAGAAATACCTCAAGGCTTATAAGGACTTCGACTGGAGCGGCCCGGAGGAATGATGAGGCCGGAGCACGGAGACTTTCTTGCAGTACGGAGGCCGATGCTTTAATATTTATTTATACAGAAACCAACCTGTAACACACCTTCCCGGAGGAACGATGAAAGCAAGTATCATATACTATTCTGTCACCGGCAGAACAAAGGCCATGGCGGAGACAATTGCAGAGGGTATGAGGGAAGAAGGCCTGGAGGCCGGCGTCTATTCCATCGATTCCGTGGATGCGGAATTCGTTAAGGAGTCGCGGTGCATCATCATCGGCTCGCCGGTGTACTTTGCGGATATCGCCGGAAAGATGAAGATATTCCTGGAAGGGCTTAAGCCCCTGGATCCCGCCGGGAAGCTGGGCGGAGCCTTTGCCACCGCGGATTACAGCTACGGGGGCGGCGACACGGCGCTTCAGACCATACTCACCCACCTTATGTGCTACGGGATGCTGGTATATTCCGGAGGCGTGATGCAGTGCGCCCCGCCCATCCATTTCGGGCCGGTGGCATCGTCGGACGGAGGCGGCGGAACGCCGGAGCTCTTCCGCCTGTACGGACAGCGGATGGCCAGGAAAGCACTGGAGATGTTCAGCAGAAGAAGCATCAGGAATTCGGATTTCCTCAGCTTTGCCGGGGACCGCTATTCCGTGAGGAAGCTGGATACAAGGCCCGTGGAACAGGAAAAGATCGACAGGATCCTGGATGCAGCACTGCTGGCGCCCACGGCCTGCAACGCGCAGCCCTTCCGCATATGGATGCTGAAGAGCGCGTCGGCCAGGGAGAGGATCAGGCAGGTAACGGACTTTTCCTTTGTAACGGAAGCACCGGTAATCTTCGTCGTCGGCGCAGACCCGGACAGGGCATACACAAGAAAATGGGACGGCTTCAATTTCTGTGAGACCGATGCGGCCATAGCCGCCACCCACATGATGCTGGAGATCCACGATCTGGGCCTCGGCACCACCTGGGTGGGCCACTTTGACGCGGAAAAATGCAAGGAGCTGTTCCCGGAGATGAGCCGTTACAGGCTGGGCTGCATTTTCGGAGTGGGCTATCCCGCCGGGGATTCGAAGCCCTCGGAGCTGCATTTCGGCTCAAAAAAGAAGGAAGAAATGGTAACGGAGCTGTAGCTCCGAAATACAGAAACAGCGGAATACGGGAGAGAAACAACGGGTGCGCTGTTTCTCTCCCTGCAGTTTAGAAAGGCGTAAGCATGATGGTAAAAACAGTACAGATAGTAAGCCTTTCCAGCGGCATCATCGGCGAGGAGGCTGTAGAGCACGAGCTGAAAAGAGGCATTAAAAGGCTGAAGGACATGGGACTCAACGTCAGATTCTCGAAGCACGCCCTCTGGGGATTGAAATACATAAAGGATCATCCGGAAGACAGGGCGGAGGATCTGCTGGAGGCATTCGAAGACCCCGAGACCGATATGATACTCTGCGCCATCGGCGGCGACGACACCTACAGGCTGCTGCCTTACCTGTTTAAAAAGGACCGGCTCGAGGATGCAGTCACGAAAAAGATCTTTCTGGGATTTTCCGATACGACCATGAATCATTTCATGCTCCATAAGGTCGGCCTGAACACCTTTTACGGACAGTCCTTCCTGGCTGATGTCTGCGAGCTTGCCGATGATATGCTGCCCTATACGGAGAAGTATTTCAGAGAGCTTGTGGAAACGGGTCGTATCGAGAGCATCACTCCTTCGGACGTATGGTACGAGGAGAGGAAGTCCTTCGGTCGGGATCAGGCCGGCACGGAACGCGTAAGCCACCCTGATACCGGGTTTGAACTGCTGCAGGGCAACGGCAGGTTCTTCGGAAAGATCCTGGGAGGGTGCCTGGACAGCATGTATGATGTTTTCAACAACGAGAGATACCCGGACACGGTGAAGCTGTGCAGAAAATACGAACTGTTCCCCGACGCAGAAGAATGGCGGGGCAGGATCCTTCTGTTGGAGACCAGCGAGGAGAAGCCGTCGCCGGAAAGTTACGAAAAGATGGTGACGGAGCTGAAGGCTCACGGCGTATTTGACGCGGTATCCGGCGTGCTGGTGGGGAAACCCCAGGATAAGATATATGAGGAAGAATACAAGGATATACTGTTGAGAGTCATAGACGATCCGGAGCTTCCGGTGGTGTGGAATATAAATGTGGGCCATGCATCACCCAGGTGCATCATACCATTCGGGGTGGATGCGGACGTTGATGTACAGGCGCAGCGGATAACCTTCAATTACGAACACAGCGAACTGCAGGAGGCATAATTGAGCAGATACATAGAATTTGAGGGCCTGAATAACACCAGAGACCTGGGCGGCATGAAGACCAGGGACGGACGCATAAGGAGCGGGAAGCTTTTAAGGAGCGGCTGTCTGGTAAAGGCCACGGAAAAGGACAAATCAGATCTGGCCGGAATAACTGAGCTGGTCCTGGACATGAGGACCTACGAGGAAGTTGCAGAGGAACCGGAAGATCCGGGGCACGGCATGGAATACATGCACCTGCCGATCGTAGACAATTTCATGGTAGGCGTCACCAGGGAGAAGGAAACGGAGGATGAAGCCATCCTCCGCCTCATGGAAGATGCGAAAGGTTCCCTGGAGCTTATGAAGGGAATTTATGTCCGCTTTGTTTCCGATGCATTTTCCATTAAGCATTATAAAAAGTTTCTTAAGCTTCTTTCGGAGGACAGGGACAAAGCCGTTCTGTGGCACTGCACCGCCGGCAAGGACCGGGCGGGCTTCGGAGCCGTGATAATCCAGGAGATACTGGGCGTTTCCAGGGACGATATCTTCGACGATTTTCTGAAGACGAATGTATATCTTGAGGAAATGAACGAGAAGCTCTACAGGTACTATCTGGAGAACGGCATGATAAAACCGGGCGTTAAGGAGGGTTTCATGTACTTCTGGGGCGCCCAGGCCGAGTATCTGGATACACTGTATAAGAAGGCGGAAGAGCTATACGGTGATTTTAACGGCTTCCTTGAAAAGGGCCTGGGAGTCACCGCTGAGGACAGGGAAAGATTCGGAGAATTATATGTCATTTGAGAAAGCAAAATACTATCTTGATGAAAGGGGCTACGGCGACAGGATCATCGTGCCGGAGATGAGCAGCAGCACCGTGGAGTCAGCGGCGGCCGCCCTGGGATGCGAGCCCGGGATGATAGCCAAGACGCTGTCCTTCCTCCAGGAGGACCGGCCGGTTTTGATACTGGCCGAGGGAACGGCCCGCATAGATAACAAAAAGTACAGGCACCGCTTCGGCTGCAAGGCGAAGATGATACCGCCTTATATGGTGGAGGAGCTTATCGGCCACTCCGTGGGAGGAGTATGCCCCTTCGGGATCAACGAAGGCGTTACGGTATATCTGGACGAGAGTCTGAAGCTTCACGAGACGGTCTATCCCGCGGCGGGAAGCGATCACAGCGCGGTGAGGCTGTCCATTGCGGATCTGGAGGACTGCAGCGGATATACGGAATGGGTGGACGTGTGCAAACTGCCGGGAGCAGAGGCTTAGACGCCTGTCTCATAAATAACACAGAAACGTTTAATATATCATCATGAACATATTCAGCGAATACAAGGGCCTCCGCAGGGAGAACTACGTGCTGTTCTTCGGCCGGATCGTAACCAGTATGGGGTCCATGGTCTGGGCAATGATGACCATGATCCTGAACCTGAAGATGGGTTACACCGCCACGGAAACGGCGCTGGCGCTGGTGGTCGGAGGCATCATCATACTGCCCGCGGTGCTGATCGGCGGCAAGCTGGCAGACAAATACAATAAAAAATGGATAATCGTGATCTGCGACGGCATTTCGGTGGCGTTTTACATCATCTGCGGATTTATCCCCCTGTCGGTCACGACCATAGCCATGATAATAATCGCGGCCATGTTCCAGTCCATGGAGGGACCGGCTTACAGCGCGCTGATAGCGGACCTGAATCCCACCAGTCACAGGGAGAGGGCGTACTCGCTTCTTTATCTGGGCGGCAATATCGGCTACGTGCTGTCGCCCACCATCGCGGGCTATCTGTTCAAGGACCTTTTATGGCTGGCCTTCGTGATCAGCGGAATTTCCATAGCCATATCGACGCTGCTGATAATCATCTTCCTGAAGGACATCACGCCTTATGAGGATACATCGGAGGCGGCCGTTTACCAGAAAAGCAGGGAGGGCGTCAGCATCTTCCGGATCCTTCGGGAGAATCCGCCGGTCGTAATCTTTATGCTGAGCCTGGTGTTTTACGAGGCGGCCTACGACCAGTTCGGCTATCTGATACCCCTTGATCTGGGGAGGCTCTACGGCGAGGACGGGGCCGTGACCATCGGCACCATGACGAGCCTGAACTGCATACTGGTGGTGCTTTTCACGCCGCTTATAACGAAGTACCTCGCAAAGTTGAAGGAGATCCCCAAATGCACCTTAGGCTTCATTGCGCAGACACTGGGATACGTTGTTTTTGTGTCATTTATTACCCGTATGCCGGCATATTACGGCGCTACCGTCTTCCTGACGATCGGCGAGGTGCTGTGGGCCATCGCCCGGGCGCCCTACTTTACGGCAAGGGTGCCTGCCAGTCACAGAGGCAGGGTGGACGGCGTTTCCCAGACCATGATGATGTTCGCCATGGGCCTCAGCGAGTACATCACCGGCAACATTTACGACCGGGCCGGCTCCGGGGGAGCGTGGATATATACGTTTATAATGAGTGCAGCGGGCATCCTTATGATGCTGGGCGCCTTCGCCATGGACAAAAAGAAATATCCGGTGCTTTATAGTTCCGGGCAGGCGGAAGCGGCTCTGGCGGACGGCGCTGTTATCGAAAGCAGCCTTGCCGAAATGACGGCGGCAGAAGCGGCAGTCAGATGTCCCGCTGAAGCGGCTGTTGAGGCAGCAGCGGCTGAAGAGATAGTGAGCGGGGCGGCATCAGGGCCCGAAAACAGGGAAATGTAAATAAATTCATAAATATACAAATCAAAATAGGAGGACGCATTATGTCAAAGGACCGTATTGAAAGCAAGTTTTTTGAAGTTGCACCGTTTGTGGAAATCCACTACCTGGAAAAGGGCGAGGGCGACCCCATGATCTTCATTCCCGGACTCACATTCCCCGGCGAGATCTTCCTGTCGCAGCTCGAGTATTTCTCGAAGGACCACAGGGTAATAGCCATGGATCCCAGAGGTCAGGGCTATTCAAGCAAGCCCGTTGACGGCAACGATTATCAGACCCACGGCAAGGACCTGAACGCCCTTATCGAGGGACTGGGACTTACAAACGTTGTGCTCACCGGCTGGAGCACAGGCAATCTCGATGCATGGAGCTACGTTGAGCAGTTCGGTACGGACAGGCTGAAAGCGGTCTGCACCATCGACATGTCGCCGAAGCCCCTTCATCCGGATCCCGCGTGGTGGACCGAGGGGACCATTGAGGAGCTTTGCGAGATCGGCACAAGGATGCTGAATACTCCTCAGGGCTGCCGCCAGTTCTTCGCAGATTACACCACCGACATCATGATACAGCACGATATGATCGCCGGCGAGCTGGAGTACATCCTGGATCTCTCCGCAAGGACTCCTTACTGGATGTGCAGGAACCTGTTCTTCGACGCCCAGATGTCGGATTATCTCGCTGTTGCTAAGAAGCTGGGCGAGAGCTTCCCCAGCCTGAT
>JAFRYJ010000075.1 GCA_017437705.1 Lachnospiraceae bacterium | reverse complement strand
GGAAGTGGACATGGGCGAATTGGAAGGGACCTTTGCTTCTGAAATAGCAGGTACTCCGAAAATGCTTAAATGGTCCAGGTTCGACCCGGACTATGTAATGGACGACAAGCTGTCCGAATCCATGCTCGAAGCCAGGTTCCGCGTAATGGGAGCCGTAACGGATATCGTCAAAAGGTGCCGGTATGAAGGTATTCACAATATAGGTGTGATATTCCACGGCGCCATCATGTGGATCCTTATGCTGGAAGCCTTATCGCCTCCTGAGGCGGCGGAAGCCTTCAGGCTGTGCCCTAACGGTATGGGTATTGCAGTGGAGACCGATACGGAAGACTGGTTCCGGAGACGGAAATTTGAGTTTTTAGGTTATATTCCGGCGGGTGCCGAAAGACCCACAGATACGCCGTTTTTTGAGAACGACTGATAAATCGGAGGAAACATGCTTATAGTCATAATGCTTGTTGCCGTAATAGCTGAATTTGCCGTGGCCATAGCCGTTCAGGAGCTGGCCGTGGTGGGGGCGGTGTTCCTCACGCTGGCGGTGTTCACTTTTCTTATGCTTTATAAAAACAGGGAGAAGAACAGGAACACATCCCAGGCTCTTTTAAAGATCCTGGCTGTATACTGGGCGGTGTGGGGACTTATTACACTGCTGAGCCCCCTTTTCAGGGACAGGTTCAGGGATCCGGGTATAGTAACGCAGCTCATACTTTTCATCGGACTGTCGCTTCTGGTGGCCCTGGTGGGCGCATATCTCGGTATAGTCAAGCCCCTCAGATGCAGCACCCCCGTGCTGGCATTATATGCGGGGGCCGTAAGGGTGGGAGCATCGGGCATAAGGAATCCCAAATTCTCCCCACGTTTCACCTACGAGTTTGAGGGCAGCGAATACACGTCCGAGGCTGCGGATATATACAACGAGAAGGTCCTGGAGAATACCTTCAGGGACGACCGGAGCTACGAGATATTCATCGACCCGAAGAATCCCGAGGACATACTCGTCAAAAGGGCGCCTGCCGTATCGGATCTGTTTATCCTCGTGGCCGGGCTGATAATGTTCGTGTTCAGCATAATCATGGTTTTTGCATAAAAGGAGAGCATATGGAATTAAAGATACTTCAGGAAGATATGATAGCGGCCATGAAGGCCAGAGATAAACAGAGGAAAGAGGCTATTTCGGGACTGGTGTCTGCCGTTAAGAAGGCCGGCATCGATGCAGGCTGCAGGGACGACATCCCCGAGGATATGGTGAACGCAGCCATCCTCAAGGAGCAGAAGATCGCGAAGGAGCAGCTGGATCAGTGTCCGGATTCCAGGCAGGATCTGAAGGCCGAGTATCAGTTCAAGTACGATGTCATTTCCGAATACGCTCCGAAGATGATGTCGGAAGACGAGATAAAAGAGTATATTACGGAAAATTTCTCCGAAATAATAGCAGCAAAGGATAAGGGAGCCGTCATGAAGGCGATCATGCCCGTATTAAAGGGCAAGGCCGACGGAAAGCTTATTAACAGGATAGTGGGAGAGCTTCTTAAATAACTCTTCTGATCAGGGAAATTAAAAACGTATATACAGGGGACATTGTCCGGAAGGCTCCGGGCAATGTTTCTCTGGGTAAAAAGAAAATATACCGGCAGCCGTCCCGGGCCTTGCGGGTCCGGATGTGATGAAGCATAAATGTTATCGGAAGCCGGACGGATCCGGTGACGGCACCCGGAACAGGACAGTATAAACAGGAAACACTTTTATGAAATGGAAGAAGAGATACAGGGCAAGGGCGACTGTCGACATCTTCTTTAAGAGGATGGAACAGCTGAAAGAGCACAACAGCCTTCAGGTGATGAAGAAGATCCGCCAGCACAGGGGGAACAACACCTTCAGACATTCCCTGAACGTGGCTTATGTGAGCTTTTATATCGCCTGTAAACTGGATCTGAAGATAGACTGCATAAGCTTGGCTACAGGAGCGATGCTCCACGATTATTATCTTTACGATACAGATAAAATGCCCTTCTCCGACTGGAAGCATTCGCTGTATCATCCCCGGCTTGCTCTTATAAATGCTCTGGAGCATTTTTATCTGAACAAAATGGAGAGGAACATAATACTCAGCCACATGTGGCCGGTACCCTTTGCGAAAATGCCCAGATCGAGAGAGGCGGCGCTTATCGTGATCGCAGACATGATATGCAGCACGGCTGAGGAGACCCTTAAGAAGAGGGAGATCGAGCCGGACATCATGAGCCTCATAAAGGAAAAGGACCTTGAGGCGATAAAGAAACGAGATCTTTGGCTGAAAAGCAGAGGGAGGAACATAAGTTGACATATAGTGACATAGGAGAACGTTTTATACGATACGCATCCGTTTTTACCCAGTCCGAGGAGGGCTTTGACACCACGCCGTCCACTGCGGTCCAGAGGGATCTGGCGAAGATCCTTTATGAAGAGCTTAAGGAGATGGGAGCGGAGGACGTGTTCTATGATGAAGAGCACTGCTATGTTTATGCATCGGTGCCCGCCACTGCGGAGCATGCTCCGGTCATAGGCCTCATGGCCCATATGGATACGTCCAATGCTGTCAGGGCCGAAAGGGTGAAGCCCCACAGAGTGGATCATTACGACGGCGGAGATATCCCTCTTGACGAAAGCGGCAAAAGGGTGCTGTCTCCCAGGGACTATCCGGTGATGAAGAATGTGCTGGGCGACGACCTTGTGGTCACCGACGGCACATCGGTGCTGGGCGCGGATGACAAGGCGGGCGTGTCGGCCATAATGGAGGTCTTCAGCCGCCTTCTCAAAGAGCCGGAGAGGAGACACGGAAAAGTGGTCCTTTGCTTTACTCCCGATGAGGAAGTGGGTAACGGCGTTCTCAATATAGATACCGAAAGATTCAAATGCGACCATGCATATACCATAGACGGCGGGGCCCTTGGGGAGACCTCCTACGAGAGCTTCAATGCGGCCGGTGCGAAGATAATCATCAACGGCATTTCCGCCCATCCGGGATACGCCAAAGGCATCATGCTGAACGCCCTTAAGGTGGCTATCGAGCTGAACAGCCTGCTGCCGGAGGACGAGGTGCCGGAGAAGACGGACGGCCGCCAGGGATATTACCATCTTATCCACATGTTCGGGTCTGCCGACACTGCCGGTATGGAGTATCTGATCAGGGATCACGACAGGCAGAAGTTCGAGGACAGAAAGCGGGTGCTGGAGGCTGCCGTTAATAAGATCAACGATAAGTACGGCCCCAATACGGCGGAGCTCGACATAAGCGACACCTACTACAACATGGCGGAGAAGCTGAGGGACAGGCCCGAGATAGTTACCGACGCCATGGATGCCATGAGGGAGCTGTCCATAGAGCCCGTCATAGAACCCATCCGCGGCGGTACCGACGGCTGCCAGCTGACCTTTATGGGTATCCCCTGTCCCAACCTGGGGACCGGAGGTTACAACTTCCACAGCAGGTATGAATTTGCCTCCGTCGACGAGATGAAACAAAACGTGGAGCTGATCCTCCTCATACTGGAGAGAGCGGCTTCGGAGGACAGATAACAGCGGCTTCAAAGGCTTTGACCGGCCTTTTTGCATAGTGTAAAATAGCAGTTAATATAAGGAGGTGCAGTCATGTATATTACTGATGATATCAAATATGTCGGTGTGAACGATCATGAGATAGATCTTTTCGAAGGCCAGTACGTGGTTGAAAACGGCATGGCCTACAATTCCTATGTGATAATGGACGAGAAGATCGCGGTCTTCGATACCGTGGATAAAAACTTCACCCACGAATGGCTGGACAATCTTGGCGAGGTGCTGGGCGACAGGACGCCGGACTACCTCGTGGTACAGCATATGGAGCCGGATCACTCGGCCAATATCGCCAATTTCCTTAAGATCTATCCGGGAACGGTGGTCATAGGAAATGCCCTTACCTTCAAGATAATGGACCAGTTCTTCAACCTGGGACCGGATGTAAGGCGCTTCGTTGTAAACGACGGCGAGAAGCTGAACCTGGGCAGACACGAGCTCACCTTCGTATTCGCTCCCATGGTGCACTGGCCGGAAGTAATGGTCACCTACGACGCATACGACAAGGTGCTCTTCTCGGCAGACGGCTTCGGCAAGTTCGGAGCCCTGGATGCAGATGAGGACTGGGCGTGCGAGGCAAGAAGATATTATATCGGCATCGTCGGCATGTACGGCGATCAGGTACAGGATCTGCTCAAGAAGGCAGCGACCCTGGATATTCAGAAGATCCTTCCTCTTCACGGACCCATCCTTACGGAGAACCTGGGTTATTACTTAAACCTTTATGACAAGTGGTCATCATATACGCCCGAGGAAGAGGGTATCATGATAGCCTATACTTCCGTATACGGTCATACGAAGGAGGCTGTGGAGCTGCTGGCTCAGAAACTTTCGGACAACGGCGCTCCCAAGGTAGTAGTAAACGATCTGGCCCGTGAAGACATGGCGGAGATCGTGGAGGACGCCTTCAGATATTCGAAGCTTGTCCTCGCGACTACCACATACAACGGCGATATCTTCCCCTTCATGAGGACATTTATTGACCATTTGACGGAAAGGCATTATAAAAACCGTACCGTTGCATTCATGGAGAACGGATCATGGGCACCCAACGCAGTCAATGTTATGAAGGAAATGCTTGCTGAAAGCACAAACCTTACATATGTGAAGACGGACGTTACCCTTCTTTCAGCCCTTAATGATGATTCCAGAGCCGCCATCGACAAAATGGCAGCGGAGCTGACAATGGATTACAGGGCACAGTCCAGCGAAAAGGCTGACAAGAACGATATGAAGGCTCTCTTCAAGATCGGCTACGGTCTCTATGTGGTAACGACGAACGACGGCAAGAAGGACAACGGCATGATCTGCAATACCGTTACGCAGCTCACCAGCCAGCCCAACAGGGTGGCCGTAAACATCAACAAGGCGAACTATTCATACCATACCATCGCAAAGACGGGCATACTGAACGTCAACTGTCTGTCGGTGGAGGCACCCTTCTCCGTATTCCAGAGATTCGGCTTCCAGAGCGGCAGGACCGTCAACAAGTTCGACGGCTTCGAGCCCCTTCATTCCGACAACGGCCTGGCATTCCTGCCCAGATATATCAATGCGTTCATGTCCCTCAAGGTGGAGCAGGAGATCGATCTCGGCACCCACGGCATGTTCATCTGCTCCGTAACGGAAGCCAGAGTGATGTCCGACAAGGAGACAATGACGTACAACTACTATCAGTCAAACGTTAAGCCCAAACCCGAAGTGAAGAACAAGAAGGGCTGGGTATGCAAGGTATGCGGATATATCTATGAAGGCGAAGAGCTTCCCGCCGACTTCGTATGTCCACTGTGCAAGCACGGCCCCGCCGATTTCGAGCGCATATCCTAAGGTAAGAAGTTGAAGTATTATTCCTTAAATGAATATCTGAAAGATACCTTCGGATGCAAGGTATACAAGATAGCAATTGATGCAGGCTTTACCTGTCCGGTGCGCGACGGCGCACTGGACAGTAGGGGCTGCATATTTTGCAGTGAGGGAGGCTCCGGCGACTTTACCCCGGGCAGGGGGCTGTCCGTGGGAGAGCAGCTGGACCGGGGCAAAAAGCTGCTGGAAAAGAAGATAAAGGACGGGAAATATATCGCGTATTTCCAGGCTTTTACGAATACATATGCACCGGTCCCGGTCTTAAGGGAAAAGTACATGGAAGCGGTATCCCGGGAGGATATAGTGGCGATATCCATAGCCACCAGGCCCGACTGTCTGCCGGATGATGTCCTGGACCTTTTATCGGAGATAAACGGCATCAAGCCGGTGTGGGTGGAGCTGGGGCTTCAGACGGTGAAGTCCGGGTCTGTTGAATACATCCGCCGGGGCTATGAGAACGATGTCTACGACCG
>JAFRYJ010000074.1 GCA_017437705.1 Lachnospiraceae bacterium | reverse complement strand
GGGCTCGCAGCCAGGGCGCTGGGCGCGGGCAGAAAGGTGCTTGTCGCCAGATTCCTCAAGAACAACGAATCGGCGGAGATCGGCTCGCTTGAAAAGCTGGGCGCAAGGGTGCTTCCCGTGGAGAAGGTATTCAACCTCATATATGTAAAGAAGGAGGACATACCGAAGGAAGCCGGTGAGTACTATACGGATCTTTTCTGCAGGGCGCGGGACGAGGCGCTTGCCGGTGCTTACGACCTTGTGGTCCTGGATGAGATCGCCGCGGCGGCCAGGCTGGAGCTGGTGGATGTTTCTCTGATCACGGAGTTTATTAAAGAGAAACCCGACAGCATGGAGATCGTAATGACGGGCAGGAAGCCGCCGGAGGAGCTACTGGAGCTGTCCGATTATGTTTCGGAAGTAAAGAAGATCAAGCACCCCATGGACAGGGGCATCATGGCCAGAAAGGGCATTGAGTACTGATATGGCGTTTGAACATTACATACGCAGCGGACAAAAAGAATTAAGATGCGGCTACACCACCGGGACCTGTGCGGCTCTGGCGGCTTCGGCTGCGGCCAAGGCACTACTTACCGGCACCGTTCCCGAAACAGCCGGCCTGATGACGGCCAAGGGCCTGCAGGTGGACGTGTTTTTAGCCGGCGGCAGCATCTCCGGCGATACGGCCAGGTGCTCTGTTTTAAAGGATGCAGGCGACGACAGTGATGTCACGGACGGTGCGGAGATCGCGGCAGAGGTGAGGCTTACGGATGTGCCCGGCATCATGATCGACGGCGGCGAAGGCGTGGGCCGGGTAACGAAGCCGGGACTGGACCAGCCCGTGGGGAATGCGGCAATAAATTCGAAGCCCAGGAGATATATAGCAGAGGCCGTGCAGCGGGTGCTGGACGGTCATGGATACGAGGGCGGAGCCGAGGTCATCGTCTCTGTGCCCGAAGGGCGGGAGATCGCAAAAAAGACCTTCAACGAGGGCCTGGGCATAATCGGCGGTATATCCATTCTGGGGACTTCGGGTATCGTCGAACCTATGAGCGAGAAGGCTCTGGTGGACTCGATAGAGCTGAGCGTCAACCAGGCTGCGGCATCATCAAAACGCATAATATTCACCCCGGGCAATTACGGGGAGACCTATATAAAGAACAACGACATTGAGAGATTCGGCGTGCCCGTAGTCAAGTGTTCAAACTTCATCGGTGATGTGTTGGACATGGCGGTCTTAAAGGGCTTCGAGCATGTGCTCCTCATCGGCCACATGGGCAAATTCGCAAAGCTGGCGGCGGGCATCATGACGACCCATTCACGGTATGCAGACGGCAGGAGGGAGGTCTTCTGCGCCAATGCTGCCATTTGCGGCGCGTCTGCAGATGTGTGCAGGGAGCTGATGAAGACGACCACCTCCGACGCGTGCATCGAAATACTGGAGAGGGAAGGACTGAGGGGGCCTGTGCTTGCATCGATAATCGGGAAGATCCAGGAGCATCTGGACCTGCGGGTTAAAGGTGCCCTCGAGGTGGGTGCACTGGTATTCTCAAATGTTTACGGCACCCTGGGAGCGACGGACAAAGCTGAAAAGATAATGAAGGAGGGGAGCTGATGGTTAATTTCGTAGGAGCGGGCCCCGGAGGAGAGGACCTTATAACAGTCAGGGGAGCGAGGCTTCTGGAAGAGGCCGACGTTATCATATATGCAGGGAGCCTGGTAAATCCGGGACTCCTGAAATATGCGAAAGATGACTGCGTCATATACAACAGCGCGGAGATGACGCTGGAGCAGGTGATCGAAGTGATGAGGGAAGCAGAAGCGGCTGAGAAGACCACCGTGCGCCTTCACACCGGTGATCCCTGTCTCTACGGAGCCATAAGGGAGCAGATGGATATACTGGACGAGCTGGGTATCGAATACACGGATACTCCCGGCGTTTCCAGCTTCTGCGGCGCGGCGGCTGCTCTTAACGCGGAATACACGCTGCCGGAGGTGAGCCAGAGCGTCATTATCACCAGAATGGAGGGCAGGACTCCCGTTCCCGACGGAGAGAAGATGGCCTCCATGGCGCAGCATGGCTGCACCATGGTGATCTTCCTGTCATCATCGCTTTTAAAGGAAGTTCAGGCGGAGCTCCTTAAAGGAGCCTACACTAAGGATACACCGGCAGCCATCGTTTACAAGGCTACCTGGCCCGATGAAAGAGTGGTGCACTGTACCGTCGGCACTCTGGCTGAGACGGCGGAAAGGGAGGGCATTAAGAAGACAGCCCTCATAACCGTAGGCGGCTTCCTGGGCACGAAATATGAAAGAAGCAAGCTCTACGATCCTACATTCACAACGGAATTCAGAAAGGCGGAAAAGCAGTGAACGTTTACTGTATCGCATTTTCCGAAAAAGGATATGATCTGGCATCGCGGATCGCGGCGGAGCTTTCGGGCGAGGCCGTGCTCTGCAGAGGCGATGTGAAGCACGCCGACTGGACAGCGGAGCATTTCTGCACGGGCAATGTGCTCGTATACGTCGGAGCATGCGGCATAGCTGTCAGGTCCATTGCGCCTTACGTAAAGAAGAAGACCACGGATCCGGCGGTGATCTGTGTTGATGACAGCGGGCGCTTCGTTATACCGCTGCTTTCCGGCCATCTGGGCGGCGCCAACGATGCGGCGCGGCTGATCGCCGGCATCACGGGCGGGGAGGCCGTTATAACAACGGCCACGGACGTGAACGGGCTTTTCGCTGTGGATGAATGGGCGAAGCGTCAGGGCATGTTCGTAAAGACTCCCGGCAGGATAAAGAACGTGTCCGGGAAGATCGTCGGCGGCGGAGACATAACGGTCAGCTGCATGGCGGAGATAAAAGGCGATGCTCCGGAGCATGTTTCACAGAAAGACGGAGCATGCGATGTATATGCGGGGATCTCGCGGACAGACACCGACGCCCTGGTGCTGGTGCCAAGGATATGCGTTCTGGGAATCGGCTGCAGAAAAGGTACTGCTTTCGAGGATATCGAAAAGGCCTTCATAGCTTTTATGGATGATGCAGGCATATACGAGGAAGCTGTATGCTGCGCGGCATCCATAGATTTGAAAAGGGAGGAACTGGGGATACTGGAATTCTGTGACAAAAGAGGGATCCCGTTTATAACATATTCGGCGGAGGAGCTGAACAGCGTCCCCGGCGATTTTGAAGCGTCGGATTTTGTGAGGAGCATCACCGGCACCGACAACGTCTGCGAGCGAAGCGCCGTAAAGGCGGCAGGCGAAGGCGCCGTGCTTATAAGGAAAAAG
>JAFRYJ010000073.1 GCA_017437705.1 Lachnospiraceae bacterium | reverse complement strand
TGATCTCGGGAACATCCATCGTCGTTCCGCCGTATTCTGCGGAAACGGCCTTCCATGTGCCTATAACAGGATCCTTGGGAGGTTCCGTCTCTTTTTCGGTCTCGACCTCACTGCCGAAAGGCACTTCATCGCCGCCGTTTCCGCCTGATGATTTGCAGGCAGCCAGAGAGAAGAGCATTAATACCGCAAGCAGTAAAGATATATATTTCTTCATTGTAGTATCTCCTTTTATTACGGGTTTAAGATGATCATTTCTTTTCGAATACGATCGTCGTCGAGCCCGAGGACATGGTCAGCTGTCCTCCGCTGATGTAACCGTTTACAGGCTGATTGCCCACGGTAAATGTATAAGTGCCGTTGTCGTTTGTCCATGTGCCTTCCGACGCGCTGCCGACAAAAGTGTAGGTGAAGGTGCCGTCCGCCCTTACTTCGTTGGTTATATCCGGGACGGTATTCATCTGTGCTCCGTTGGAACTGGCAGAAACAGCCTTCCACGTTCCGACTACTTCATCTTTTTCGCCTGAACTGCAGGCTGTAAGGCCCAGGAGCATTATTGCTGCAAGAAGTACAGCTAAGAGTTTCTTCATGATAGTGCCTCCTGTACTGCAGGATCACCCCGCAGGTCATTTTTTTTCTAATGACATGTACATGGGTTCTGCCATGCCTTCTGTTTCCTGTGTAAGCCTTCCGCCGGATATGGAACCCTTTTTCAAGCCTATAGCCGTAAAGTTATAACTCCCATTGTCGTTTGTCCAGGTGCCTTCGCTGGGGGTACTTTCTCCGACGGTGAAGGTGAAAGTACCGTCTTCCCGAGCTTCAATGGTGATGACCGGGATATCGTAATCCTCGCCGTTATACTTGGCGGAAACGGCCTTCCATGTACCTACGAGCTCATCTTTTTCGGCTTTTTCGTCATATCCGCCAGAGCTGCCGCATGCCGCAAGACTTAATATCATGGCGGCAGCAAGCATCACTGACAACAGTTTTTTCATTTAATACCTCCCGAGATCTTTGTTTTCAGACAGATCATTTTTTCTCAAAGACGATCGTCAGCTCTCCTTCATACATTGTAAGCTGGGATCCCGAAATGGAACCGTTTACCGGATCTCCTCCGACTTCAAATGTATAGGTGCCGTTATCATTTTTCCAGGTGCCTTCGTATGTTGTGCCCTGGGCTGAGTAGATAAATGTACCGTCTTCCTTTACTTCATTGGTGATCTCGGGAACATCCATCGTCGTTCCGCCGTATTCTGCGGAAACGGCCTTCCATGTGCCGATAACAGGATCCTTGTCAGCGCCGCCCCCTGATTTGCCGCAGGCTGCAAGGCTTAAGATCATTAATGCAGCGAGTAATACAGATAATAACTTTTTCATGATTTCCTCCCTTTGTTGTCAAATGACATAAATTGAATTTATTATACACCACTTGTTATATTGTAACTATTATTATACTGCATAATATGCAAATTTGTTTTTATCCGAACAGGGATCAGATCCCCGTATGTTATTTCCGTATCTTCTTTCCCGCGGTATCCCGGCCGGCGTTTCTGTAATCATTCAGCGATACCGTAAGCTCGCCCAGTTTTACCGTGTTTTCCTTTCCCTGGAAGCACAGTGCGCCGGTGACTACGGAAGCTCCCTTCTTAAGCTTAATGCCTCTTACGCCGATGGCGGTCTTTTTCTTTTCCGGTATATCAGTGATGCTCATCTTAAGCACCATGTCGTTATCTGTGATAAGTGCGCAGGAAACGGCGTTATCGATGCACATTACGGATGCCAGGCGGGCCCCGTCGTTGAGCCTTGTGGCGATGATGCTCTTCCTGGTGAGCACGTTGAATTCCGTGCCGGATACCTGTTTTATAAAGCCGTCGGTGGCAGCAAAGAGGAGAGTGGAGTTTACTATCTCCTCGAAGGGAGCCGCCAGGATAAGTGATTCCTTTGAAACATCAAAGCCGGATATGTTGTCGATGGGCAGCGACTTGTCCCTGAACCTGCCGAAGGGGATATCCTGGTTCCTGATAACATACATGTTGCCC
>JAFRYJ010000072.1 GCA_017437705.1 Lachnospiraceae bacterium | reverse complement strand
GACGAAGACCTGAACAGGTATTCAAATCTGACCTCCGGAAAGGTATACTGGAATGTGCTTAACAAGGAAAGGCGCGGAGAGTATCTGGGGTCAACCGTGCAGGTGATCCCGCATATCACAAATGAGATAAAGGACTTCGTTTACAGAGTGGGGCGGGAGACCGACGCCGATATAGTAATAACCGAGATCGGCGGCACCATAGGCGACATCGAGTCCCAGCCCTTTATCGAGGCCGTAAGGCAGATATCCCTGGAGATCGGCAGGGAGAACAGTCTTTTCATACACGTTACGCTGGTGCCTTACCTGGACGGGTCCAACGAACATAAATCAAAGCCCACACAGCATTCCGTAAGGGAGCTGCAGGGCATGGGCATCAAGCCGGACATCATCGTGCTCCGGTGCAGCGAATCTCTGGAGGAGAGCATACTGAAAAAGATCTCCATGTTCTGCAACGTCAAGGAGGACTGCGTTATAGAAAACAGGACGCTCTCCAGTATATACGAGGCGCCCCTGATGCTGGAAAAAGCCGGATTCTCCGGCGTTGTGTGCAGGGAGCTGGGGATAGACGCCCCGGAGCCGGACCTTGCCGAATGGGAGGAGCTGGTGGACAACATCCGCAGCATCGACAGAGAGGTAAGGATAGGGCTGGTGGGCAAGTACATCCAGCTCCACGACGCGTACCTGTCTGTGGCTGAGGCCCTTAATCACGCAGGCATCTCCCTTAACACAAAGGTGCACATAGAGTGGATCGATTCCGAGGAGCTGAACGAGGAGAATTACCGGGAAAGGCTGAAGGATATAAACGGCATCATCGTTCCCGGCGGATTCGGAGACAGGGGCATAGAAGGCATGATCCTGGCCGCTCAGTACGCCAGGACCGAAAAGGTGCCTTATTTCGGGCTTTGCCTGGGCATGCAGATAGCCGTTATCGAGTTCGCCCGCAATGCGGCGGGGATAAAGGACGCCTGCTCCGGTGAATTCCACAACGCATCGGAGCACAAGGTCATCGATTTCATGCCCGGACAGTCGGATGATGTTGCTAAGGGCGGCACCTTGCGGCTGGGCAGCTATCCCTGTATTATAAAAGAGGGTTCGCTGATGCAGAGATGCTACGGCGCCCCTGAGATAAGAGAACGTCACAGACACCGCTACGAATTCAATAACGATTACAGGGACGTGCTGTGCGGCGCAGGACTGGTGATCTCGGGACTGTCGCCGGACGGGCAGCTGGTGGAGACCGTGGAGCTTGAGGATCATCCCTTCTTCCTGGGCGTACAGTATCACCCGGAGTTCAAATCCAGGCCCAACAGGCCGCATCCCCTGTTCAGGGAATTTGTAAGGGCGTCCCTCAAATGAATGAATGTCCTTAAGATGCTTTGACGATCGTTAAGGAGGAATTATGGTATATACGTTTGAAGATGTAATGAAATATATAGAAGAGGAAGACGCGAAGTTTATACGTCTTGCTTTCCGTGATGCCTTCGGCATTCAGAAAAATATCTCCATCCTGCCGGACGAGGTGAAAAAGGCTTTTGACAACGGAGCTCCCGTGAACAGCAGGATGATCGCAGGTTTTGAAAACTGCAGTTTTCCTACCGTATATCTTAAACCGGATCCCTCCACACTGGCTGTTCTGCCATGGAGGCCGGACAGCGGAAAGGTGCTGCGTATGTTCTGCGATGTATATGACCCCGACGGCAATACTATAGAAACCGACACCAGAGAGATACTCAAAAAAGCCGTGGCCAGGGCTGAGGAAGCCGGTATAGCCTTCCGGTTCGGTACGGAAGCCGAGTTTTACCTGTTCCTTAAGGATGAGAACGGCGAGCCCACCAGGATCCCCTACGACAAAGCGGGATATATGGATATAGCACCTCTGGATAAATGCGAGAATATAAGACGTGAGATAATCCTCACCATAGAAAAAATGGGCCTTGTCCCGGAGAGATCGCATCACGAGCAGGGACCGGGCCAGAACCAGATCGATTTCCATTACGGAAGGCCGCTTAAAGCCGCCGACCAGATGACCACATTCAAAATGGCCGTAAGCACCATTGCGGACAGGTACGGCCTCTACGCCGACTTTTCGCCCATGCCCCTGCCCGGAGCTCCGGGAAACGGGTATCATATAAACATCTATGCGGAGGACAGATACGGCAATGATGCGGTAAGGACGGCAGCTGCCGGCATCATCAACAGGATAAGGGAGATAACGCTTTTCCTGAATCCCACCGAAGAGTCATACTCGAGGCTGGGGAATAATACGGCGCCGGCGAAGGTGGGCTGGTCCGGAAGCGTGAGATCCGAGCTTATGTACATAGACACATTCAACGGATACACCAGGGCGGAGCTCCGTTCTCCCGATGCCACGGGAAATCCTTATCTCGTATATGCCCTGCTTATTTATGCAGGACTTGAGGGTATTAAAAACAACATGCAGCTGCCTGGTGAGGCGGATGACTGCTGCGGCAGCCTTCCGGAGACCAGGGCGGAAGCTGCGGAGCTCGCTGCCGGGAGTGAGTTCGTAAGATCCGTTATCCCGGATGATATTGTAAAGAAGTACACCGAAGGCTGATCTGGAGGGGCTCATGCCGGAAAGAAGAGAAAGACAGAATTCAATATTGATCGTTTCCGGCTCGGAGCATTTTGAACGTGTTATCAGAAAGGCGGCGGCCGGGAAGGGCTTTATCGCCATCGACGTCCGAAACAGCGCATCGGCGGCAAGAAGGTGCGCCCTGGAGCGGTATTACGATATAGTGGTGATCGACGCGCCCCTGAAGGACGAGCCAGGACACGAGCTGGCCCTGGATATCGCGTACAAGTACAACACGTCCATCATGATGGCGTCGCCTCCGGAGATCTTCGGGGACATAAATGATCTTGTTATCGACTCCGGCGTCCTGGTGATACTGAAACCGCTTTCGGACCACGGAACGGAGAACAGCATCAGGTTCCTCTCAGCGGAGCAGAACAGGTTCCGCGAGCTGGAGAACAGGCTTATAAAGGCGGAGGAAAAGGCGGAGGAGATAAGGGCTGTGAGCCGTGCGAAGATAATCCTTATGGAGAAGAAGCACATCTCCGAAGAGGACGCACACCGGCTTATCGGAAAGCTGGCCATGAACAACGGAGTATCGAGAAAGAGGATAGCAGAGAAGATAATCGAAGACGCATAATACATACTGCCGCAGGCAAAACGCCGGCGGCAGTTTTCGTATGTATCTGCATAGAAAACAAAGGCGGGCTGTGTTACTATATTCTCTGTCAGCGATCGGGGATCCTGACAGGAGGGCATCATGAATACAGGCAAAAAGGATCTCGGGATAAACGGCATTACGGAAGGAGTCATCTGGAAACAGCTGCTCCTCTTTTTCTATCCGCTGCTTATCGGGACTTTTTTTGAAACGTTATATTCGACCGTTGATGCCATCGTGGTGGGACAGTATGCAGGAAAGCTGGCGCTGTCTGCAGTCGGGGGTTCATCAGCCATACTCATAAATCTCATTGTAGGATTCTTTATCGGTGTTTCCGCCGGATCCACGGTAGTAATAGCCCAGTGCTTCGGAGCAAAGGATGATGAAGGTGTCAGCCGGGCCGTGCACAGCTCCGTAGCCATAGCCGTTGCAGGCGGGGCCGTTATAAGCCTTTTTATACTGCTGGTAGCGCCGAATCTTCTGGAGATAATGAAGACGCCTGCCGAGACCCTGGAGCTGTCCAGGACATATCTCACCGTGGCCGGCATGGGCATGATACCGGTAATGATTTTTAACATGTGCTCGGGTATACTCCGCGCCATAGGCGATTCAAAGACTCCGACATATGTGCTCATAGTCTGCTGTATCATCAATATAGGGCTGGACCTTCTGTTTGTAAGGGGCTTCGGATGGAGCGTGGCCGGCACCGCGGCCGCCACGATCATCTCCCAGACGGTATCGGCAGCGATCCTGATCGTCATCCTGATGAGGGACAGGGGCCCCTGCAGGCTGTATCTTTCAAGAGTCAGGTTTTACGGGGCGTATGTAAAGAAGATACTTTTTATAGGCATTCCCTCCGGCATCAGGAGCACCATGTACTCCATATCGAACGTGTTCATACAGGTAGGCATCAACGAGCTGGGTACGAATAACGTGGCAGCCTGGACTGCATACAGCAAGATCGATCTTATCTACTGGATGATAATAATGTCCATGGGCACCGCCCTCACCACCTTTGCGGGCCAGAATTTCGGGGCTCAGAAATATAACAGGATCAGGAAAGGAATACGTCAGGCAGGCATCATGATGGTAATGGCAACCGTAGCCTATAATGTTATCCTGCTGCCGGTCTGCGGATACATATTCAGGATGTTCACGTAAGACACAAGAGTGCTGGAGATATCGGTGCAGATATGCCGGTTCATGTTCCCAAGCTTTTTCCTGTTTGTACCCATCGAGCTTATCTCCAGCGCCCTTATCGGCATAGGCGATTCTATTGCGCCGACTGTCATGACGACGGCGGGCGTCTGCGGTACGAGAATACTGTGGCTGATGCTGGTGCTCCCGGTGTGGCACACAATGACATCCATACTTACCAGCTATCCTCTGTCCTGGGGGATAACGGGCATAGCATTTGTGTTTTATTATCTGCTTAAGGTAAGAAGCAGGCTGCTGAATACCCCTTCTGTACCCGCAGGTGAAGATGGATATACGGCGTAAACAGTAGTATAATATATTGCGGCTTTCGGTATGCGGAGGCTTTTGCGGAAAAAAGCCGCAGTATCGGGATCGAAATAAATCGACATAAAATAAACAAAGGAGGAGACATTTATGCAGTATGAGATCAAGGGCGAACCCCTGCCGGTAGTTATCTGCCGTCTCGACGCGGGAGAACAGATGATATGCGAGGGAGGCTCCATGAGCTGGATGTCTTCCAACATGTCGATGGAAACAAAGGCCGGAGGAGCAGGCAAGGCTTTCGGTAAGATCTTCTCGGGCGAGAAGGTATTCAGCAACATCTATACGGCCGAAGGCGGCACCGGAATGATAGCATTTGCATCAAGCTTTCCCGGCTCCATAAGGGCTTACGAGATAACTCCGGGCCGTCCCATCATCGTGCAGAAAAAGGCTTTCATGGCGTCGACGACGGGCGTGGAGATGAAAGTGTACTTCCAGAAAAAGCTGGGCAAGGGCTTTTTCGGCGGAGAGGGCTTCATCATGCAGAAGCTTGAGGGATACGGAACGGCATTCATCGAGATCGACGGTACTGCTGTTGAATACGAACTTAAGGAGGGTCAGAGACTGGTGATGGATACGGGTTATCTGGCCATGATGGACGCTTCCTGCACCATGGATATCGAATCCGTAAAAGGTGTTAAGAACAAGCTTTTCGGCGGAGAAGGCTTCTTTAACACTGTAGTTACGGGACCCGGCAGGGTGGTCATCCAGACCATGCCTCTTTCCAAATTCGCGGCAACGATAGCGGATATGCTGCCCGACAAAAGCAGCGACTGATAAGATAAGAGCAGCTGTTGAACGGTAATAAAAGGGACCAATGGGAAAAGAAGAATTTAAAGCTCTGAAAAAAGAAGGCAGGAAGGTATTTCATGCGAATTATCTGCTGTTTACATTCCTGTGTCTCATAAGCGCGTTATTCGGTATAGAGGGTACCTTTGCTGTCACCGCCATGAACATGCCCGCCGCCATAGTTGAAAGGATCAACAAAAGCGAGGAAGAGCAGGATTCCAACGAGCAGATACTGACAGCGGACGATGTGTTCCGGGCCATCGCAAGGGGCGAATTCGGCGAGGGCCTGGAGAAATCAAGAGCGATCCTGGATAACATCGAAGATACCGTAGGCGGAAACGAATTCCTGGGAACGACCAGGGGCGTACTGGCGGAGATCTTAAACGCCAGAACTGCTGATGTGCTGGATATAAAGCTCATATCGGTGATACGGAATCTGACAGGATCCGACAGCGCAGCCAGAGTGATCTTTATCATCATCCATATACTGTGGGCGGTGCTGCTGTTCATCTTTATAAAGAATGTATTTGCCGCCATCCTCAGGAGACTGTTCCTTATTGCAAGGCTTTACGACAAAATGCCCTTCAGCGACGCCATTCATTTTGCGAGGGTGCGGCGGTGGTGCAAGGCATCATGGACCATGTTCGTAAAAGCCCTGTTCCATCTGCTCTGGACCCTGACGATCGCGGGCTACTTCATAAAGTATTATTCATATTATGCGGTGCCTTATATCGTGGCGGAAAACCCGGACATCGGGCCGATGGAAGCATTGACGCTTTCCAGAAAAATGATGGACGGTCATAAGATGGAGGCCTTCAAATACGACCTTTCCTTCATCGGCTGGTTCCTGCTGATGATAGCGACCGCCGGCATCTCGGACGTGGTATACGGATTCCCCTACAGGATGTCCTGCAGGTCCGAGTACTATGTACGCTTAAGGTCGCTGGCCCTTGAGACGGGCGTCGAGGGCGCGGAAAAACTGAACGACAGGTATCTCTTCGAGAAGGGCGACAAGATCCTTTTATACGAGACATATTTCGATGTGGTGGATCGGCAGACCTACATATACGAGAACGATATAAAGCTCTCGAAATTCAGGCAGTTCACCACGAAATGGCTGGGCCTGTGGCCCGGCTCCCTTGACGACAAGGACAAATACGAGGAGCTGCAGGCCATCAAGTACAAGATGTACTACGACCTGAAGCGCCGTGACGGCAGGGCCTACCCGACAAAGCTGAACCCCCTGTACAGGGAGAAAAAGAAGAAAAAGGCGGCAAAACCCTTCCATTTCCTCAGATCCTACACCGTCTGGTCCCTGATGCTTATGTTCATCATCTTTGCCTTTTTGGGCTGGGTATGGGAAGTGGTCTACGTAATGATGCGCGGCGGAGGCTTCGTCAACAGAGGCGTTCTCCACGGCCCGTGGCTGCCGATATACGGTGTCGGCGGCGTAGTAGCGCTGGTAATATGCAGCAGGCTGAGAAAGCATCCCGTAAAGGAATTCTTCTTCTCGGTACTGGTGTGCGGCATCCTCGAATACTTCGGCGGATGGATGCTGGAGATGCTGTATAACGAACGCTGGTGGTCCTACGACGGTTATTTCCTTAACCTCCACGGACGTATCTGCGCCGAAGGCCTTTTCATCTTCGGCGTGGGCTGCATGCTGATCATCTACCTTGTGGCTCCGGCGCTGGATTATCTGATATCAAAGATGAAGAACTGGCTCATTATTGCGCTGGCCGTTGTCCTGATGACCGTGTTCCTGGGTGATGTCATCTATTCATCAAAGAATCCCAATAAGGCAGAAGGCGCCATCGAAGCGGTTGATACGGAGTCGGAAACTGACAGCGGGGCGCTTCCTGAAAGCGGGTCGGCAGTGCCGGAGAGAGAATAAACGCAGAGTATTTTGGTGAGTTCAGTCTTTCTGCTGCTCGGAGGCAGATGAAGCTTTTTATTAAGGAGAGTGATGCTATGCCCAGGAAAACAGTTACATACGACAAGCTTTCCAAGAAGGAAAAGAAGAAGGCCGACAGGCTGAAAAGGCTTACCTGGGGAAATGTGAAGCCCGGGACCATCACCCATAAGGATGAAAGGGAATACAGCAGGAGACGTGTAAAAAGAGCTACACGAAAGGAGATAGAGCAGTATTCCCGGGATGAGTGAAAAGTGAAATAAAAGAAACGCAAATGCAGACCTGAGGGTCTGCATTTTTTGTCGAAATTTAGAGGGTGACACCGTATATGGAATCG
>JAFRYJ010000071.1 GCA_017437705.1 Lachnospiraceae bacterium | reverse complement strand
TTCTTTCATATAATAATTATGCCTGTCTGCCGCATGATGCTGCGGTCTCCCGGCCTGCGCATCACCCTTTATTACAAAGGTCACGCAAGCACATACTGCTGCACTCCGATCTCCGTTATAAGGCCCTTCAGCTGCAGCCTTACCAGCACCTGATACAGCGTCTTCATGGAAAGACCCGTCCTCTCGGCTATGGCTTCCGCTGTCTCCGGGGTACAACAAATCGTAGAATACACCAGTTTTTCCATATTATCAAGATGGGATTTTTGACTTTTTATAACCTTTTCGGGCAGATCGAGCCCGTATTCTGACATTATATGTGATGCTTTCCATGCCGCGCGGGCCCCTTCCCTTATCAGAAGATTCGTTCCTTCGGAGTTCCTGTCGCCTGCCCTTCCGGGCAGTGCAAATATGTCTCTTCCCTGCTCCAGACCCCTTTCCACGGTTATGGAAGTACCGCTCTTTTCCGCCGCTTCGACCACAAAAATACCCTTTGAGAGACCGCTTATTATCCTGTTTCTCACGGGGAAATGCCATGACAGCGGCTCCGTTCCGGGAGGATACTCGGAAATGATTCCGCCCCTCGTCGTAAGCTTATCAAAGATATCGAAATTCTCCACCGGATAGCAGATATCAACGCCTGATCCGAGAACTGCATAGGCTCTGCCGCCGCCTTCCAGCGCCCCCCTGATCGCCGCAGAATCGATGCCCGCAGCCATTCCGCTGACGATCGATATGCCTCCCTCCGCCAGCTCCTTCGATATACTGAATGCATTTGATCTTCCATACCCGCTGCAGCCTCTGGATCCGATAACGGCGATACACAGCTCATCATCACCCGGCAGGCTGCCGGAAACAAAAAGTCCCAGGGGACACAGCTCTGTCTCCTTCAGCAGCAGAGGAAATCCTTTCTCAAACTGCGGAACGAACCTGATTCCTTTTCTTTCCATTTCCTGTTTGATCCCGTTCCGGAACGCTTCGCTGCTCCACTTCTCCATCTCGCTTCGCATAAGTCCCGTGATGATCCCGGCCTTTTCCATGCCCTTAAGGTCCCCGTCAAAAAGGCCGTTCTTATCCGGTGCCGTTTCAAGAAGCTCCGACGCTTTTCTGCACCCCAGAGAGACGCAGCAGCAAAGCCCCAGATAAACATCGTATATGTCCATCAGATCCTCCAGAAATCCGTAGTTATGCCTCTGTAGCTGAAAGCCTCGGCTACATGCTCCGTGTCAATGATGCTGCTCCCCGCCAGATCCGCGATGGTGCGCGACACCTTTACGACCCTGCTCATGCCCCTCATTGAAAGATCCTTTTTTGCTGCGAGCAGTGTGAGCATGCTCTCCGCATCAGCCGTAAAAGCACAATGCTTTTTTATGTCCGCCTGCGTCATTGAGGAGTTGGAATCGCCGCCCCGGTAGCCTCTTTCTCTCTGTATGTCCCAGGCTCTTTTTACATTATCCCTAAGCTCTGCTGAACTTACGCCGGTCTTCGCACCGGTGTCCGAGATCCTGACGTTTTCCACTGCCAGCGTCATGTCTATCCTGTCCAGAAGCGGGCCGCTGATCTTCCTTCTGTACAGTTCTATCTCCCTCCGGCTGCAGACACATTTGTTCCTGTCCGGGTAATAGCCGCATCTGCAGGGATTCATGGCGCCGATCAGCATGTAATCGCAGGGAAATCCGGCGCTGCGCCTGTTGACCGTTGCTGCAATAAACTTCTCCTCAAGGGTCTTCCTGACAGCGTCCAGAACGGCTGGCCTGAATTCCTCCATCTCGTCCATAAAAAGGACTCCCCTGTGGGCCAGCGAGATCTCTCCCGGCACCGGCAGGTGCCCTGCTCCCGTGACCGTTCTCTCGCTAACGGAGGGCTCCGGAGCCCTGAAGGGCCTTTCCGTTATCATCCCGCCTGCCGGCAGCAGGCCGGCTGCGCTGTAGATCTCCGACACTTCCAGCACCTCCTGCCCGCTCATCTCCGGCAAAATGGATCTTATCCTTTCCGCCGTCATCGTCTTCCCGGCTCCAGGAGGCCCCACCATAAGAAAGGAATGCCTCCCCGCAGCTGCGATCTCCAGGCCTCTTTTAAGCACACTTTGGCTCTCAATATCGCTTATATCCTCTTCGTATTCCGGAGTATTTACGGATACATCGCAGGCCTCCAGCCGCTCCTTTTTCCCCGCCAGGATAAGAGGCACATCATCCAGACGGCCGGCGCACCAGACCTCCGCATCCTTTATAAGTCTTCCTTCTCCCGAATTGCCTTCAGGTATGATGAACCGTTTAACTCCCTCCTTCAAGAGGCCGTTTACCATGGGCAGGATGCCCCTGACGGGCAGTACGGTGCCGTCAAGGGAAAGCTCGCCGAATATTGCGATATCCGCAACATCATCCTTGGAAAGGGCTCCCAGTGATGTTAAAATAGCAACTGCAACGGGCAGGTCGAAGGCCGTGCCGCCCTTCCTGAAATCCGCAGGCGCAAGATTTACCGTGATCCTTTTTGCAGGTATCCTGTAGCCGCAGTTTTTAAGGGCTGCCGTGACCCTTTCCCTCGATTCCCTGACCTCCGACGAGAGGTACCCTACCATGGTATATGAAGGGAAACCGTTTGAAATATCCGCCTGTATCTGTACCGGTATGACGCCCATGCCGCAGAGCGCCGCGCAGATAATATTACTGAACATAAAAAAACTCCTTTCCCCGATTATCACCGAAGAAAAGGAGCATATTCAATCATCGTTGTTCGACAAATTTCGACAAAAGGAGGCAGTATGAGGGCTGTTGTTCAAAGAGTAAAAAGAGCTTCCGTCACTGTGGACGGAAAGCTGATCTCCGCTATAGATACCGGATTTCTGGTGCTTCTCGGCATCTGCCGCGATGACACGGATAAGGACCTGGACCTTCTTGTGCACAAAATAACGAATCTCCGCGTTTTCGAGGATGAAAACGAAAAGATGAATCTGGCTTTAAAGGATGTTAACGGAAAGATACTGGCCGTATCCCAGTTCACACTGTGCGCTTCCGTTAAAAAGGGAAACCGCCCCGGATTCGAGGATGCAATGGCGCCGGAGCCTTCCGAAAAGATGTATCTGGATTTCGTAAGGAAATGCAATGATGCCGGCATAGAAACCCTGCCCGGCATCTTCGGGGCCGACATGAAGGTGGAGCTTCTTAACGACGGTCCCGTTACGATCCTTTACGACACAAAGGACCTGCACTGAAACTCAGTACAGGTCCCACCATATGATCGATAAAAATGCCTCGCTGACATGCGGGCCCGGTCCTGTTTGTAAATCAATAAAAATGCTGCTCTGATTTGTGAACAGGTCCCGCTATATGATCGATAAAAATGCCTCGCTGACATGCCGACGAAGGAGGTCGAAGCGAGGCATTTATTATCGATCATAAAATTTTCTTTATCTCCTGAAGGAATGTGTTTATATCCTTGAATTCCCTGTAAACAGAAGCGAATCTTACATATGCCACCGCATCCAGAGCCTGATGCTTGTCCATTACGATCTCGCCGATGGCGGATGCGGGTATCTCCCGCTCCTCCATGCTGAAGATCTCTGTTTCGATGGCATCGATGGTATCCGAGATCTGCTTTGCGGAGATGGGCCTCTTGTGGCAGGATTTCAGGATGCCCTGCTCGATCTTGGTCCTGTCGTAGGGCTCTCTGTTATTGTCTTTTTTGATGACGATAAGCGGTATGGTCTCCACCTTTTCGTAGGTGGTGAAACGCTTGTTGCAGGTCTCGCATTCGCGGCGCCTTCTGATGGCGCTGTTGTCATTTGCAGGTCTGGAGTCGATTACCTTTGTATCCTTGGCTCCGCAGTAAGGGCATTTCATAAGATCTCTCCTGTTATTCCGGCAGCGGATACCGCTGCAGTTTCAGCCACACCGGAAAGCCGCATGGCATTCCGGCATCTTCCAAACAAACTGAAGCAGTCCCGATCACCCGAGACTGCTTCATCATTATTCAACTATTATTTTTTCTGAAGAAAAGCGGGTATCTCGATGGAGCTCTTCTTTGCAGGTGCTGCTTCAGGCATCTTGGGAGCTGCTGCGGGAACAGCGGGCTTCTTAACCGCTGCCTTTGCGGCAGGTACGCCTGAAACATCGTTAAGGCCAGTAGCGATAACGGTGATCCTGCAGGTGTCGGACTGTGTCTCGTCGTACATTGCACCGAAGATGATGTTCGCATCTGCGCCTGCAAGCTCTTCAACATAGATAGCTGCGTCGTTTGCTTCGATAAGTCCGATATCGCCTGAGATATTGATGATGATATCCGAAGCGCCTTCGATCGTGGTCTCGAGAAGAGGGCTTGTGATGGCCTGCTTAACAGCATCCACAGCCTTGTCGTCGCCGTGGCCTTCGCCGATACCGATGTGGGCGATGCCCTTGTCCTTCATAACGGTCTGGATATCCGCAAAGTCGAGGTTGATGAGTCCGGGAACATTGATAAGGTCCGTGATGCCCTGTACGCCCTGCTGCAAAACGGCGTCCGCCTTCTTGAGTGCCTCGGGCATTGATGTCCTTCTGTCAACGATCTCGAGAAGCTTGTCGTTGGGTATAACGATAAGTGTATCCACAACATCCTTGAGATTCTCGATACCCTGCTCAGCGTTTACCATTCTCTGCTTTGCTTCGAATCTGAAGGGCTTTGTTACAACGCCGACCGTAAGGATGCCTTTTTCCTTTGCGATGTTTGCAATGATGGGAGCAGCGCCTGTACCTGTACCGCCGCCCATACCGCAGGTAACGAATACCATATCTGCGCCTTCAACTGTATTTCCGATCTCGTCCAGGCTCTCCTCTGCGGCCTTTGCTCCGATCTCGGGCTTTGCGCCGGCGCCAAGACCCTTTGTAAGCTTCTCGCCGATCTGAATAAGCCTGTCTGCCTTACACATCTGCAGAGCCTGCTTATCCGTATTTATTCCTATAAATTCAACACCCATGATGTTTTCGTCGATCATGCGGTTAACTGCATTATTTCCTGCTCCGCCTACGCCTATGACAAGGATCTTTGCGGCAGCATCCATTTCATTACTCTTGATTTCAAGCAAGGGTCCGTCCTCCTTCAACGAGATATTCTTAATTATTAAATAATATAGTATTATTTTTTTTAATATTTTGCAACACTTTTTAGTCTTCCCTGCGGAATATGACCGTGTCGTCCGAAGAACTGTAATTCCTCAGGTCCAACGTTCCTTTCATACCCTCCAGAGCGGGTATTATGTTTACGTAATTGGCTATCCTGTCCTCAAGATCAGTACCGTCTCCCAGCAGCGTTTTGATGTCTCCCTGATGCAGTATCATGTTGCCTTCA
>JAFRYJ010000070.1 GCA_017437705.1 Lachnospiraceae bacterium | reverse complement strand
GCGAGCTGCGCATACTGCAGTAAAAAGGCGTCGGAGCATGCTCCGGCGCCTTTCAGTGTGCAGTCAATTATTCACAGATGCAATTGAGATCGACACCCAGACTGTCGCATATAAGAGCCGTGTGGCCTTCGATCTCCTTCATCTCGTTTACGATGATACAATATTCGCCGGGCTGATGCGAAAGGTTCAGATCACCGAATGAATAGATGATAGTGGGGATGCCGTAGACGCCGCAGGTGATGGAACCGTCGGTGCCGCCTATGAAGTAGCGCTCCTGAGGATCCTGCCCGATGGAGCGGAGCACCTCAAAAGCTCTTTTGACATATTTGTTGTCGGCATCATTGATCCAGGCGGGATGCTGTTTCTTAACATCAAGACCGAATCCGGTATAGCCCTTTCTGAAATTTATCCTCTGATGCACCTCAGCCTTGAAATCCGGATCCTTAGCCGCCATGAAGTCGATGAAGTCCTGAACTTCTTTAATGGTGTCGGGGATCGTTACGGGAGGCACATACCTTCTGTCGATGGTGATGGAGCAGTGGTCCGGTACGCAGGAATACATCCTGCCGGGCTTTACTTCGATGTCGGTGATGGTCATGGCGCCGAAGCCCAGCTTTTCATGTACGACTGAAGTCTTGTAGAAGTTGTTCATAACGGCCTCGATAAGAGGCATTGCTTTCTCGACTGCGCTTATTCCCTGCCAGGGAGCGGAGGAGTGGGCAACCTTGCCGAATACGTCGACTACAAGTTCGACCTTGCCGCGCTGTCCGATATAAAGATCACCGGCGGTAGGCTCGGAGAGATAAACAACATCAGGCTTTATATCAAATTTGGGCAGAGTGTTCTCAAACAGATAAATAGCGCCCATGGACTCTGCTGGCTCTTCGCATACGACGCCGGAGAAAACCAGCGTGCCCTTAAAGCTGCCGCCTTTGTCAACAAATCTCTTGATCTCGCGGAATGCAAAGAACTGGCTGAAAAGGCCCTGGAGCATGTCCGTGGTACCGCGGCCGTAAAGCCTGCCGTCCTCAACAACGGGATCAAAAGGATCGTGTCCGCCCCAGGCTGCAAGATTGCCCTCGGGAACAAAGTCCATATGTCCGTTCAGCAGAACGGTGGGACCGCCTTCCTCGCCTTTCAGGATGCCTATAACGTTGCCGGCTTCATCACGGTAATTCTGAACTCCGATCTTTTCAAGCTCCCTTATGAGGATATCAGCAACGCCGCCTTCCTGCTCGGAATAGGGTCTGGTTTTAATAGCTTCCGTCATCATGGCTACCCATTCGTCCGCCATGTTCTGAAAATACTGATTCATTTTTATTTCCTTTCGTTGTTATTGCTTTAATCTCAGCTTTCGTTATACTTTAATTGAATTATATCTTTAAGTGCTTATATGTAAAGAGATAACTGCTGTTTCTGATAAACAGAAAGGAAGCTTCACATGAAGATCTTAAGAAGAATAACCGCAATACTTGCTGCAGCAGTGCTGCTTATGGGCGCTGCAGGATGTTCCGGTTCAGCTCCCTGGGATGAGCCGGATACACCCGAAAAGCCTTCCGGCCCTGTATACACCGGGGATCAGATCGTTCTTTATGATGTGAATGAAAGCGACATATCCTACGACGAAGATACGGGAACAGGATATGTGAATAATATCATCGTCATTTGTGTTGTCACCGATGCTTCGGAAGCGGACAGACAGGAGCTGGCGGAGCTTGCCGGAGGTGAGATCGTCGGAAGGAATGATCCCATCGGCGAGATATATGTAAGGATCAACAGAACGGATCTTACCGAAATAATGGATATATGCAGACGCCTTGAAGAAGACAGACGGGTAGTCTATGCCGTATTTGATAATGTGGGCGAATTTGAAGAAGCACCGTATTATCCCGATGATTCGAAATACACAAGCTGGGAAAAGGGAAACAATGATAACCGGAACTGGGGACTTATCGCAGTCGAGGCTCCGGGTGCCTGGGGTTATAAAGACAAGCTGGAAACAGTAACTGTAGGCATAGTGGACAACGGATTCCTTACGACCCACAGCGACCTGGACGGCGTTATAACCAGGGCCACGGTATCGACATCAAATGAAGCTGACCACGGCACTCATGTTGCAGGCATCATCGGTGCGGAGCAGAATAACGGATCAGGTGTATCCGGCGTGGCTCCCAACGCCAGCATCCTGGCTTACGGCGCAGCGCTGAATCCTAACGGCTCTTTCGTGGGGTCGGGTATTTATGCGGGTCTTACGGCGTGCGTAACAGGAGGTGCCAAGGCAGTAAATTTTTCTCTCGGCAGCGCCGGATCTCTTGCGGATGATACAAGGCGGAAAACCGATGAAACAATAAATGCCGAGGGCAGGAGGGCATCACACGCCATAGGGTCCCTGCTGGCTGAGGGTTACGACTTTGTGGTAGTCCAGTCAGCCGGGAACGGAGCTGCCAATCACCGTGGGGTCGACGCGATAAACAACGGAAATTTCTGCTCAGTGACCCGCGGTAACTGCGACACGTCACAGGCTTCCGCCGACGATATAATGGGACGGATCATCATTGTAGGAAACGCCAGGAGAAACGGCACAGGATATATGCTCAGCAGAAGCTCCTGCGGCGGAGACCGTGTGGATATCTGTGCCCCTGGCACAAATATCTTCAACTGCGTCACCGGGACCGAGAGCAGGAATAACGACGGATACAGTGCCGAAGACGGTATGTATGACGGATCTCAGACAGACGATGCCGACACGGACGGCCGCCTTTATACTTATTTAAGCGGTACGTCTATGGCAGCGCCCCATGTTACGGGAATAGCGGCCCTTATCTGGGGCGCAGATCCGGATCTTACGGGACGTGAAGTAAAGGAGATCATATGCTCAGACAGCAATTCAACGGAAAACGTTGCCGACAACCCGGAATCCCCGAATACAGGCGGCAGCTTTAACCTGATAAACGCCAGGCTATGTGTGGAGGATGCACTTTCAAGAGCCGGCAAGAAAACAGGTCTGTCGCCTTACGCTGAAGTAGTACTGGAATATGAGCAGATCTACGGTGAGTTTACCGTTAAAAAACAGACCATGTATAACGGCGCGGACCAGTATTATACCGGTGTTTTCCTGGTTAAGCTTATCGATTTTGACAACGACGGATCGGACGAGCTCCTCATAGGCTATGCGGAGGAAAAAACAGAAGGCTATATTTCCTGGCCTTATCTGGATGTATGGACCATGGAAAACGGGAAGGCGGTACCTGCTTTCAGAGACGCCGTGATCAGTCACAGTGATGTGGGCGCTCACTGCGAATACACGTATTATAACGGTACCTGGTACCTTGTAAACGGTTACTCCGGCAGCGGAGTAGATCTGGATTTCCTGGTGCTTGAGGGCTCTGAATTCCATACGGAATACAATATTGAATGCAGGGATGATGATCATATCTGGAGAGTGAACGGCACGGAGGTTTCGGATGAGGAAGGCAGCGGACTTATACAGGCGCTTTTAGCCGAATGTGTCAGCTATCGCGGCATGCTCCTTGATTTTTACGACGAAACGGAAGAAGGCATAAGAGCGGATCTTGAGGAAGGCAAACGCTCGGTAGGATTGTAAAAACAATACAACATATCAGGAAAAACAAAGGCGCCGGGTATTCCCGGCGCCTTAAAGCTGCAACTATCATCAGCCTGTTATATCATTCATATCGATGCCCAGGCTGTTGCATACGAGGGCGGTCTGGCCTTCGATCTCCATCATCTGGTCTGCTATAGTGCAGTGTTCTTTGGGCTGATGTCCGATCAGCGGACCGCAGGAATAAATGATGGTTGGTATTCCGTAGGCGCCCATGGTAACAGATCCGTCGGTTCCGCCGACGAAATACATCTCCTTTGGATCCTGGCCTATGCCGCGGAGGACTTCAAAAGCTCTCTTAACATAGTCGTTTTCGGGATCCACTACCCATGCGGGATGCTGCTTTTTAACATCCATGGCAAATCCGGTATAGCCCTTCCTGCTGTTGATCCTCTGATGTACCTCGGCCTTGAAATCAGGATCCTTTGATGAAAGGAAATCGATATAATCCTGTACCTCCTGAATGGTGTCGGGAATGGTTACGGGAGGAACGTACCTTCTGTCGATGGTGATGG
>JAFRYJ010000069.1 GCA_017437705.1 Lachnospiraceae bacterium | reverse complement strand
ATACTGAGGGAGCCGGACCTGTCCACTTCGGTCGTATTCCTTTTTACTTCGCTGATACTCCTTTTCTCAGGAGGCATCAGCTGGAAGAACGTGGCAATTTTCCTGGGAGTAGCCGTGCCATTGTCGATATTCCTAATATGGTACATTCAGCAGCCTTTCCAGATCCTTTTCGCAGAGCATCAGGTGGAGAGGATCCTTACGTTCTTCAATCCGTCGGAATACATGAATTCCACCTACGCCCAGCAGTACAACGCCCTCCTTGCCATAGGTTCCGGAATGCTCTCCGGCAAGGACCTTTCCGGAGCGGCGGACGTCGTCAAGGGCAGCAGCTATCTTTCCGAATCCGAAAACGACTTTATATTTGCCGTAATAGGTGAAAAATACGGTTTTATCGGATGCTGTATTGTGATAGGATTGATTATATGGATCGTGCTTGAATGCATGATCATAGCAAGGGATGCCCAGGACCTTACGGGCAGGCTCATAGCCACCGGCATCGGCTCGATGATAGCTTTCCAGAGCTTCGTCAATATGGGAGTCGCGACGTCGCTTCTTCCAAATACCGGTCTGCCGCTGCCCTTTGTAAGCTACGGGCTTACTTCGATACTAACCAATTACGTTTCTATCGGTATCGTTATCAATGTGGGGCTTCAGAGAAGAAGGAGGTAGAAATGAAGATCGTTTTGATCGCTGACGACAACAAGAAGAATCTGATGCAGAATTTCTGTATTGCATACAGAAGCATTCTGTCAAAGCAGGATCTTTATGCTACCGACAGTACCGGAAGAGTAATAGAAGAAGTATCGAATCTGACCATCAACAAATTCCACGCAGGCCTTCTCGGCGGCGACGAGCAGATAGCCACCCAGATAGAGCAGAACAACATAGACATGGTCATCTATCTGAGGGATGCCAGTTCCCACAATGCACCCGATGTATATGTGCACGAGATCATCAGGCTCTGCGATTTTCACAATATCCCCATTGCGACCAATCTTTCCACTGCAGAGCTTCTTATCAGGGGCCTTGAGAGGGGCGACCTTGAATGGAGGAACTATGTATAAAGGCTTCAAACGCATCATTACAGTGATATCAGCGGTCATCATGGCCGCTGTATTTACTGCCGGCTGCTCCGGCCCCATAGGTACCGTCGATATAAGGACGGAGACCGGGAGGGGAGCATCACCGGCAGATATTATTGTAAAAAACGGCTCAGAGGAGATAAAGGGATACGCTTCGGATCTCGGCGTGGTGGATATCCGCGATGATGCCGCAAACGCGGATGATAATTCCTTTATCACATCCGATGCGGCCATGCTGGTCTGCGTGGATACGGCAGAGGTGATCTTTTCCAAAAACGTATACGGGAAAGTGGCTCCGGCCAGCCTCACAAAGCTTTTAACGGCCCTGGTGGCCCTCCGTGAGATGGACTTTGACTCCTATGTGACCTTAACCAACGAAACCGCGGTAGATTATCCTGATGCACAGGTTGCAGGATTTCAGGCCGGCGACACGGTGCTTTTCAGGGACCTGTTCAGCGCCATGCTGGTATATTCGGGAAATGAATGCGCCAACGGAGTCGCCTGTGCGGTAAAGGGTCATATTAAGGATTTCGTAAAAGACATGAACGATACTGCGAAAGAGATAGACTGCACCGGCACTCATTACGTGAATCCCCACGGACTGGATGAGGACGGGCATTACACCTGTGTTTACGATCTCTATCTGGTTTTCAGGGAATGCCTTAAGTATCCGGAATTCACGGACCAGATAACGAAGACCTATACGAGCTTCTATTATACCCGCGCAGACGGCAGCACGGGGTCCATGTATCTGACCACGACAAATCTCTATCTGAAAGGCGTTTATTATGCGCCCGGAGACATCGAAGCCGTGGGCGGAAAGACGGGCACTACCATAAACGGGGGAGCCTGCCTCATATGTCTTTTCGTGGACGGTGAGGGCAAACAGTACATAGGCATCTCTATGGGCAACGCAGACAAGCCTCAGCTGTATTCCCAGATGAACGCCATGCTGTCCCTCGTGGCCGATTGACCTTGTATTCTAATCGTATATATAGTATAATTATTCACAATAAAAGCTTAGGAGGTACTTAATATGGTGCAGCTGATCGCAGGTTCAAAGGGCAAGGGCAAGACAAAGTATCTTATCGAAAAGGCAAACGAGAGTGTTAAGACGAATCACGGCACCGTCGTTTACCTTGATAAGAACAACAAGCATATGTACGAGCTCAGCAACAGGATAAGGCTTATAAACGTAAGCGACTATCCCGTTACCAATTACGATATGTTTCTCGGCTTTATCTGCGGCATGCTTTCCCAGGACCACGATCTTGAAACCTTTTACCTCGACAGCTTTTTTAATATCGCCCAGGTAACCGAGGATTATGTTGAATATGTTCTTAAGGAGATCGACCTTATCTCCAGATCCTTTGACGTGGATTTCGTTATCAGCCTTTCACTGGACGAGGAAGAGCTTCCCGAAGAATTCAGGAAAAATGTAATAGTATCTCTGTAATCTCATCAGACCATGATGCAGGATCACGAGCATCTGCCCATAAGCGGATGCTTGTTTTTTGAAAGGGAATATGCCTTAAATGAGCAGCAAAAAGGCCTCCGGCAGGAGAGGCACGGGCATAAAACTCAATATCGGTATCATCATTTTCGCCTTTATCTTCGTTTATTTCGCTGTAAGGATGCTGATGTCCCTGTCAACGCCGTCTGTTTCCATAACCGACGTCGAAAAAGGGTATATCGTTGAGAACACGTATTACAACGGTATTATCATAAGGGACGAGGAGCTTATAACGACAAAGGACAACGGCACTGTTTATTATTATCTTCCCTCCGGTGAGAAGGCCGCGAAGGACGAGGCCATCTATGTGCTTGACAGGACGGGAGCTCTTGCCTCGGTGACCGAGAATACCATGAAAAATGTGGATTCCAGCATCGAATACGGCGATATCAGGGAGATGATCTCATCATACCAGAGCCATGCAAAGGACTCCAGGTACGACGAGATCTATTCGCTGCGATTTGAGATAGAGAACAAGGTGAATTCGGCTATCACTCATACGGTAATGAACAGCGAGGCCATCAAAAAGGCCATCGGGAAGGCGAACTGCATCACCTCCCGTGCCCAGAAGAGCGGCATCGT
>JAFRYJ010000068.1 GCA_017437705.1 Lachnospiraceae bacterium | reverse complement strand
GACGAAATACAACACGGAGTCGAGAGAGATCACCGGGGCCGATAATGCACAGAAGGCTCTTGTCGAAAAGGCTCAGGAGGCGCTTAAGGAGCAGTGGAAAAAGATCTACGAGAAGAATTCAAATGTGGTAAAGAGCGACGGCACGCTGAGGATAATTCGTACGAGGATCATCGAGCCGGCCGAGATCCCCGAGGGGTATGAGGGGTACTTCGGGGACATCGAGACAATAGTCGAATTCGAGCTTTACACGGATAATGCCGGGTCCGCGCCCTATTACATGAACGGCCATAATTACAATGAGATCATCTTCCATAAGGACGGGACGACTGAGCCGGCGTCATTCTATTTGAAAAAGGTGGCCTCCGCCAAAGCGGATTTCAGCTTTGTAGAAGGCTTTAAGGTGACGGATCTGGGTGATGCGTTCAACGGGGAGTATAATGTGGGCGGCACGAAATAGGCTGTGCCGGGATTGAAGAAAATAGATGATCTAATGAAGAAAGCTGCCGGTGACGGCAGCTTTTTTTCTTAATAAAGGCAGATCGGGACAGGGGAACAGAGCAGCCCTCAGTTCCAGGACAGCTTCAGCGAGAGTATGAAAGTTTATCTGTAAAAATTCAGATACAGATTATTTATACTCCACAGTCCCCCTGCGCTCGCCGCGGTCCTTTACCTCGGGACCGGGATAGCCGAAGAATGCAGCTGCATATACCGTATATCCCTCCGGGATAAGTTCGGCCTTCAGATCCGGGCAACGGTCAAAAAGATCCATTACCGTTGCATGATCCCAGCCGCTCATGATGCCGAGGGAAGCCGCCGCTATAAACATGTTCTCCATGGCGAGACAGCAGTCCTGAACGGCCGTAAAGCTTTCACCGGCGGAAATGATAATCATTACGGGGGCGTTTCTCATGGGATCGCCGAATTTTGCGGCGACTTCGGGAGGAATGCCGGGAGGCAGCGGAAGGGATCTTCTGGCTTCGCCGAATTTCTCTAGCCATTCCTTGCTTTTAATTACCGTAAAATGCCAGGGCTGACGGTTCATACCCGTGGGGGCGTAGAGTCCTGCAGTGACGATGGTCTCCAGGGCTTCGTCAGAAATGGGCTTTTCATCGAATGTTTTGTAACTGCGCCGGGCAAGGATGCTCTGCATGGTCTCGTTATTTATCATAATTTGTACCTCCAGCATAACTCTGATATGAAAAGCTATATCACTGCAGCGGGCGGGTGTCAATAGCGGGAAAACAATGGTATTCCAAAAACGCATGCAGGAAGTAAACTTTAAAGGCTTTCCGAGAGATATGAAGAGATCGATCAATCTTTTTGAAAAAAGCATTGACGTTCCGAACCACTAATGCTACACTGTGAACAACATGTATATACATATTGTGCAGTGAAAAAGCGGACATAAGGAGCGGAAATATGAATAATACACATCCTGCAGGAAAAACCGTAATAGTAACAGGCGCAGCCGACGGCATAGGAAGGGCAATAGCAACGGAGTTTGCGGAGAACGGGGCAAAGGTCATCATGCTGGATATCCAGGATGAAAAGGGCGAAAAGCTTCAGAAGGAGCTGGGGCCCGGTACCGGGTATTATCACTGTGATCTGTCGAGCTGCAGCGAAATCGACGAGGCTTACAAAAAAGCCACGGAGGAGTTCGGATGTCCGGACATCCTTGTCAATAACGCGGGCATTCCCGTAAGGAAGCCGCTAAAGGACATCACGGAAGAATTCTGGGATAAGATACACGCGGTCAATACCAGGGCTGTGTATTATATGAGCAGGCTGGCCGCCGAAGACATGAAGAAGAAGGGCTGGGGCCGCATCATCAACATGACGTCCGTAAGGACGGAGTTCTTTGATGACCGTCACAGCGGCTATTCCATCACCAAAACGGGGACGGAAGCCGTCACCAGGTGCTTTGCTTCCGAATACGGCGTTTTCGGCAT
>JAFRYJ010000067.1 GCA_017437705.1 Lachnospiraceae bacterium | reverse complement strand
TCGTTGCCAAGGAGGTTGAGGTCGAGGCGTGATGCCGTACGCGGCGCGGACCGGTCTGATAAACGGAATAATAAGCTCTCCGGCAGCAGTGCCGGGGAGCTTTTTAAGTGACCCTGCTGTATGAACGGGTACGGAATTATGGGCGGCAGTAAATTAAAGTACACCGGCTGACACCCTTGCAGTATTGCATAAATAAACAAACAAATGACAAATATACTCATAAATGTGGTATATTTGAGCGGTACATTCTTTTTTGGACGGCGGATATCATGAGGAAGACCATAGACAGGGTCAGGGAAAAAGTTAAAGGGATAATGCCCGTATGGCTTGCGTGGACTATATGGAACATAGTCATGCTTGTCATTACTTCGCTGTGCTCTCAGACCATCCTGGACCACGATTTCCTCTACATCGGCTTTTACAAGATCCTGCTGGGAATGATCATCATCGAGCTGGTGGTAATGATCTTCTTCATCATCACCGGCCGCATCTACATCTCCACGGTGCTGGGCACCTTCCTGCTTCTGGTGCTGTCCGTGGCAAGCTATTACGTCTACCATTTCCGCGGCACGGAGCTGATGCCGCTGGACATCCTTTCGGTGCAGACCGCGGCCAACGTGGCGTCCAATTATACATTTGAGATCACCGAGGGAATGGTGATGGCGGCCGTTATCTGGCTGGTCTTCGTCATTCTGGGCTTCCTGCTGCCGAAGCAGGAGAAGCAGAAAGGCCTGAAAGGCCATCTGCTGCACAGGGCGAAATTCCTGGGCCTTACGGTGGTACTGTTCTTCTCATGGTTCTTCCTTTCAAGATCCGTAAAGATGGAGACCTGGGGCAACAACGGCTCCAAGTTTAACGGATTCTTCCTCAATTTCTCGCTGCAGCTGAAATCGGAGCTTACCGTCAAGAAGCCGAAGGGCTACTCCCTTGATGTCATCAGGCAGCTGGAGATAGAATATGCCGGCGCCGATCCTTCTCTGGGCGAGACGGGCGCGGACATGGCAATGGAGATGCTGCTTATAGAAAGTGGCGGCAGCGTGGATCCTGGTCTTCCCGATTCGGAGACCGCTGATGATACGATTCCCGGCGGCGATACGGAGACCGGTGAGAATACCGATCCTGCCGGCACCGATACGGAAACGGCGCAGGATGCAGACGGTGAAAGGAAGAGGCCGGACATCATCGTTATCCTGGAGGAATCCTTTGTCGATCTCTCCGTGGTGGGTGATGATGTCGACGGCGATGTTGAGATCCTTCCCTATTGGAACGCGCTGGGAGAAAACGCGGTGAAGGGCTACGCCCTGTCGTCGGTGTACGGCGGCGGTACGGCCAATTCCGAGTGGGAGGTCCTTACCGGAAATACCATGGGCTTTCTGAGCTCGGGCGCGACGCCTTACCAGCTTTACATATACGACCCGGTCTGCGGCATGGCATCGTACCTCAGGTCCATGGGCTACACCTGCGAATCCACCCATCCCTTCTATTCAACGGGCTGGTCCAGGAGGAAGGTATACCCGTACATGGCCTTCCACAGCTCGAGCTGGCTTGCACGTTATCCCCAGGTGGAGATGGTGCGGAAGTACGTATCCGACAGGGAGATGTTCCGTCATGTGATCAACATGTGGCGCCAGAAAAAGGAAGGCGAGAGCATGTTTATCTTCGGCATAACCATGCAGAATCACGGCGGTTACTATTACTCGGGTGAGGGGCGTACGCCTACGGTCAAGCTGGAGGGCTACGAGGGCACCTATCCCGACGTGGAGCAGTATCTTGGCTGCGCCCACGAGAGCGATTCTGCCATCCAGTTCCTGCTTGATTATTATTCGAGAGTGGATGATCCGGTGGTCATCTGCATCTTCGGGGATCACTTCCCCAATATAAACAGCAAATTCCTGGAGGAGCTCCACGGCGGCGAATTCGTGACGCTGGACGAGCAGCAGCTGAAGCAGACAGTGCCCTATATCGTATGGGCAAACTATGACATCAAGGAAGAGGATCCCGATCTCACCTGCCTCAGCATGATGTCCTCCATCGTTTACGATGTGGCCGGCATCGAGCAGCCCCCCTACAACCGTTTTCTCCAGGACATGAAGGAAGTAATTCCTACATGGAACGCCCTGGGTTACTATTCGAAGTCCCAGGGGGGATTCATCGAGTATGATGATGCCGAGGGCATAGAGGCCGAGTGGATCTTCAAGTACAGGTGCCTCCAGTACAACAATCTTTTCGATATCGAGCACAGGAGCACCCGCCTGTTCCCGACCATAGACGTGGGCGACGAGCCCCAGGTGCCGGTGCATAGTGTATATTAAACGCAGCACTCAGACCCCAGGAGATCTGTAGAACTTTCAATAACCTTGGAATTCGTCCCATTTAAAAGCAACTAAAAAGCCTTCACTTTTTACAGCACAGCTGAAACGGTGAAGGCTTTTACAATTGTCTTGAGTTCCTGCACACAAAAAAACTGTATATCTGTTTTCCGAACATGCCCGAAGGGTCCGAGAGGAAAACAGATATACAGTTTTAGTTTACCCGTAAGGTCCGAGAGTACGGAGTGTTATTATTTTGCTTGTTTGGTCCCGCTAAAAAAAAACGGATACCTGTTTTCCGAACATGCCCGAAGGGTCCGAGAGGAAACAGGTATCCGATTTTTTACTCTTTCTCATACAGATATTCGTACGTCCAGATATCTTCGGGGTCTCCGTTGAAAATATCCAGCTTGCCGTCTTTAAGCGTTCCGGTATACACGATGGGATCGCCGATGAAAGTCTCTTCCATGGAGAAATTCTCGCCGTCGAGCTTCCAGGTAACGTTGAATTCATTGTTGTCGCGGGCATGCTTACCTGTACCGTCTGCGTTCAGGGTGAGAGTGGAATCCTCTTCGGTCCAGTCCGAATCCCCGACGAGCTTGATCTGATGGCATTTGTAGGTGCCGGCTGCGTCTGCTGCACCGCCGTCATCGGAACCTGATCCGCCGTCCGAAGAACCGCCGCCGCAGGCTGCAAGTGCGAAGATCATCATGAATGTAAGGAATAATGATATAAACCTTTTCATTTTCTATACCTCCTTTTACATCACTATTGTAACACTTTCGGAGTGTTTTTTCCAAGATGTTCTATGTGTTTCCACGCCACCTTTTTCTTGAAGAATGCCGCGATGTTTATCGGCACGTATGTGATCATGAAGATCGGGAAGGTGAAATTGTAAAGTATCTTACGGGCCGGGGTCGTATGTATATGTTTCCATTCGGTGATGGTGGTAAGCAGGCCGTAGGAGAACATTCCCGCATAGTAGGCTGACAGGAATTCAAGTATCGTCATGCCAAGCTCCACGGCGGCGCCGTTAAGCAAAAAGCCGGGGATCACGAAGAGAAGCGATATCAGGGCGAAAACGGCCATGAAAGGCAGCACCACGCCCAGCACCGACGGGATGATGAGCCCGAACATATCGTAGCAGGACCATGCGTGGCGCAGATCCAGGGAGAAGAACTCCCTTACTATAGATGTGCCGTATTTAGCGTTCACCTGCAGGAATCCCTTGGACCATCTGAGCCTCTGATGCCAGGACTGCCTGAAGGTCTCCGGCTGCTCGTCGTAGACGACAGCGTTTTCGCAGAAGCCTATGCGGACGTTGTTTTTCGCACAGTCCACCGAGAACTGTATATCCTCGGTCAGAAGGTTGTAGGGCCAGCCGCCGTTCTTCCTTATAAGCTCTGCAGAGATAAGGAAACCGGTGCCGGAAATGTGGCAGTTAGTTCCCAGAAGCTGTCTCGGCCTGTTCAGATAACGGGCCTCGCGAAGGAACCAGATCGCATATCCTGCGGTTATCCAGTTCCTGCCGAAATTGGTGGAATTCCTGTATGACGTTATGGCACCGTATTCTCCCGTATCAAACATCCGGTTCATCTCCCGGACAAAATCCGGGGACACAAGATTGTCGGCGTCGAAGACAAAGAATCCGTCGTAAACGTCCTTTCCCTCTGAAGAAAGGCGGTCGAAGAACCAGTCCATGGCGTAGCCCTTGCCGCGTAGTACGGTGTCGGTCCTCTCGTATACAAGAGCGCCGGCCTCCCGGGCCTTTGCCGCAGTATCATCGGTGCAGTTATCCGCCAGCACGTAAATATCGAGCAGTTCTACAGGATAGTTCTGCTTTTTAAGCGAGCGTATGATGTTTGCTATTACCGTTTCCTCGTTCCTCGCCGGTATTACTGCCGCGTAGCGGTGCATCACGGCGGGGTTTCTGCGGTTTTTGATCTTTCTTCCGAACAGGCCTATCACTATGTAGATGAGCTGATAAAAGGTAAGGGCCGTCATTATAATCGAAAGTATCAGAAATACCGTTTCGAAGATGTCGCGTACGGCCATATACCGTGACCAGTTCAGGAAATTAGCATATTTCTCCATAACTCTTATCACCGTTATAACAGGGTCAAAATGCGTACAGCATTGAATTATAGTAACGCTTTACGCAGGTGTAAATGATGTTTTATAAGGTACAGGAGACAGTATATATGCAATTCGGTTCATATTTGTTTTATTCGTCGTCGGGATAGTCCTGCCAGGAGGCTGCCCTTTCAGCGGGAGCAGCGCCATCATCCGCGGGGGCCTCCGGGAGGGCGGGGGCATCATTGCCCGTATCTTCGTCATTGTCTTCAGAAAGCAGGCGCTTTGACGTTATAAGGGACGTCACGGGTATCACCAGTACCGATGCGATGAGGCAGGAGAACAGCTCAAATACGCCCTGCACCAGTGCCTTGCCGTTTATTATCATTTCCGGATCGTCGGCCTGATGCCACAGGAAAAAGGCCACCAGGCCGCCCATGAAGGCGAACAGCAGGGTGTTGATGGTGGTGCTGAGTATATCCCTGCCCACGTTCATGCCCGACCTGAAGAGCTCGCTGCGGTCCAGATGCGGATTGTTCACATGGACCTCGTTCAGGGCTGTGCTGACGGACAGCGAGGTGTCGATGACCGTGCCGATGGTGCACAGGATCACCATGCCCACCAGCACGTCTGCCATGCTGTAGCCTATGTCCATGCTGTAGATGCCGATGGTCTCCGCGTTCTCCTTCGAGAAGCCCTGTATGTTTGCAAGCCTGCCGATGATAAGGACGAGGACGAACATCACAGCGAGGATGATAAGGACGGATCTGAATGCCGACCGGGTCTTCACGTTGTATCCGTTAACTATGAACAACGTGCTGGCCGCTGAAACGACGCAGGTCAATAGGCTTAAAAGGATGGCGTTTATGCCGCAGCCCATCAGGAATATGTATCCAAGTATAAGGAAATAGTTAAGGTAGAAGCATATGAAGTTCTTAAGGCCCTTCAGCCTGCCGACTATGAGCAGGAGGACCAGCAGTATTACGGAAAGGATCTTAACCATCTGAGGCCTCCTTTCCGAATATCCACAGCGACACATAGAGGGACACCGGCACGGAAATAACGATGCCTATGCAGCTTGTGAGCGTGCGGATCATCTCGATCTCGCCGTAGGATGCGATGGCCTCTGATACGGTCATCCAGTTGCGGACTGCCAGGACGGTTATGGGGATCACGGAGATGAAGCAGGTGAACAGCATAACGTTCGTCATGGTGCCCATGATGTCGCGGGATATCATCCGCCCGGAATTATGCAGGGCGGCCCTGGTTATATGAGGGTCCTTTTCCTTCAGCTCGTTGAGGGACGACGCCATGGTGATCGATATATCCATTATGGCCCCCAGCCCTGACAGCAGTATGTTCAGATAGAAGATGCCCCTGTAGTCCTGATGGAGCGCGTCTATATAATCCATGTTCCAGTAGCTGATGGAGCTGCCGTGGATCGATATCACGATATAGGCCAGCAGGAAGGACAGCGTCATGGAGATCAGCGACGATATCACAGCCGCCGTGGTCTTCCGGCTGCGCCCGTTGCATATAAGAAGCGATGATGTTATAAACACCACCGATGCGACCATGAACATCGGCAGTATGCCTGTGCCGAGATGCCCTTTGATGTATATCCAGATCACAAGGCCCGCCACCAGCATGTTGAGGGCCATGGAGATAAGAGACCTGCGGCCCCGGCTTTTGCCTACCAGCAGCGCAGCCCACACGAAAATAACGGCGAGTACCGCGATATACTTGTCTCTTTTTACGCCGTTTACGGAAAGCACTTCCTTTCCGTCTTCCGACAGAGTTACAAACACCTCGCTGCCGCCGTGGAGCTGCTCGTCGAATACGCCGGACTTCGAAGTGGTGTTCTCAAAGGTTATAAGCTCCCCCTTGTAAGGCCCGTTCTCGATGCGCCCGGTTATCGTCTGTATGTATTTTTCACCGGTGCCGATGGGCTCGCCGGATTCGATGGGCCCTACCTTGACGATAACGGAATCGTAAAGGAAGTGGTCGTTGAACACGAATACGAGGACCAGTACGGACACCGCTGCAAGTATCAGATATTTGATATACTTCATTCAATAATGCCTGCCTGAGGATCGTTATGTTTTATTTTAACATAAAGTGAGCATCATTGCATGCAGGGGAAGGGCAGGGACCATGTACGGGTATGATGCATCAGAAAAGGCACATAAACGGCGCATCCCGCATTTTTTATGCCGGATGTGTATTTTTTTAATTTGTGTCTTTTTATCTTAAATCGTATATGGTAGAATTCTATCCAAATAATTGAACACTTTTTGAATTCTGCTGAAAAACATGTTGACTTGCAAAGTTCCTGTGTTGGGGAAAGGGGACGGAGATGTCAAAGATCACTGAAAGAGCGCTGGAAAGTGCTTTTATTGAACTTCTTAACGAGAAGCCCATCAACAAGATCACTATCAGCGAGATCACCGATAAATGCGGTGTCAGCAGGATGACCTTCTATTATCATTATGATGATATTTACGATCTGTTAAAAGAGATACTCATGAAGGCCCTTATGGATATCTACGATACCATGTCGCCGAAATCGCCCTGGGGAAGCACGACGAAAAAGGTCTTCAGATATATTAAGAAAAACAATAAAATGTTTACGAACATATATCATTCCATAGGAAGAGAGCATCTCGAGGAGGTCATCTGCACAAATACGAAGCCTCTCATGGACGAGTATGTCGCCGAGAGCCTTAAGACCACGGAGCTTACGGACGAAGACCGGGAGTTCCTTACTTCGTATTATCTGAGCGGCATGGTCGCTTTCGCACTGGACTGGATCGTGACCGGCATGGAAGAGGACCCGGATGCGGTGGTAAGCAAGATGCTTCTCATCATCAAGCACGGCGTTAAAAGCGGCGGCGCAGCCTTAAAGGAAGCGGCAAAGAAGGCCGAGGACAGGGAGCTGAAGAAAAAACAGAGGAAAAAACGCGCGGAATAACGTTGCGAAGAAAAACGGGAGCGGAATGCTCCTGTTTTTTTGCTTTCATGGCAGTGATGCCGGCCCGCTCTTATTGTATTAAGGACAGTTTTACGGTATAATTTTATCTCAGCCGTGATAAGCCCCCCATATCTATATATGTGGGTTCTTATAAACTTATCTCAGTGGGGGTCTGATCCCCGGCTGAGATAAAACGCTTCGCGTTTGATGCGCACGCGCGCACATTTGTAATTGTTGCCTGCGGCAACTGCGCGCAGCGCGCAAGGATCGCAAGCGATCCTTGATGATTGACCGAGCAAATTTAAGGAGTAAGACATGGACTATATTAAAACACCGGTAAAGGGAATGTGCGACATGCTCCCTTCCGATATGAGGCTCAGGAATCAGGTCCTCGGCATGATAAGGGAAAACTACGCAAGATACGGCTTCATGGAGATAGAGACTCCCGTTATGGAGCACATAGAGAACCTCACCTCGAAGCAGGGCGGAGACAATGAAAAGCTTATCTTCAAGGTGCTTAAAAGGGGAAGGGATCTGGAAAAGGCCATCGCCGCAGGCAGCACGGATCTTGCCGACAACGGCCTGAGATACGACCTTACCGTGCCTCTTGCAAGGTATTACGCAAACAACAGGGAAAAGCTCCCTGCGCCTTTCAAAGCGCTTCAGACAGGCAACGTGTGGAGGGCCGACAATCCCCAGAAGGGCAGGTTCCGCCAGTTCGTACAGTGCGACATAGACATTCTGGGCGACGAGACGAACCTTGCGGAGATAGAGCTTCTGGCTGCATCATGCGAGACTCTTACCAATATATTGAGCATTGCCGGCATCACCGATTTTACGGTACACGTAAACGACAGGAGGATCCTCTCGGCGGCCGTTGTGGCAGCGGGCTTTAAGGAAGAGGACGTGCTTTCGGTGCTCATCACCCTGGACAAGCTTGACAAGATCGGCGCCGACGGCGTAAAGAAAGAGCTTCTTGAGAACGGCTACGCGGAAGAAAGCATAGACAGATTCCTCGGGGAATACAGCGATATCTCGGGCATCAGCCTGCAGGATTTCTGCGGCAGGATAGAAGGCCTGGACCCGGCCGTTGCCGAAAACCTTCAGGAGATACTGGACAGCACGAAGGTAACGGTGCCCGGCACCGTCAGCGTGGTGTTCGATCCCACCCTGGTGCGCGGCATGGGTTACTATACCGGCCCCATCTTCGAGATCACCATGGACGGGTATAATTTCTCGGTATCAGGCGGCGGCAGATACGACAACATGGTAGGCAATTTCTGCGGACAGCCCGTGCCTGCCACGGGAATATCCATTGGCTTCGAGCGCATCATAACGATAATGGCGGAGCACATGGAGAAGAAGCCCTCGATCGACGAGAAGAACCTGGCCATACTTCTGGACAGAAAGGCCGACAGCCGGATGAAGATCGACGCCTTTACCGAGGCGAAGGCCTGAAGGGATCAGGGCTATACCGTAACGGTACAGCCCATGAGGAAGAACATGAAGCAGCAGATCGACAGGCTCACGGAAGAGGGCTTCACCGAATTCAGGAAGATCTACAGATCGTAGGATATGGCGGGAAAAGCAGCGGATCCCATTGAAAGGGACATCTATTCCGTAATATGCGCGTCATCAGGCATCAAAGCCAGGGACATCGCCCGCAGGCTGAACGCGGACCGGACGACGGTGAACCACTACCTTTACACGTCGCCCTATATGCAGCAGCTCTGCAGGCAGGATGCGGACCACAAGTGGTACGGCAGGATAAGCCAGGGGTACCCCCACAAAGGTTTAAGGGATTTCTGCGGGTACTACGCCTCCGTGGAGGAATTCCTGCAGACGGATGAAGAGACCTGGTTCGCCCTTATGATGGAGGGCTGCACGGACGCAGGCCGGAACCTCAACGATACGAGAGGGCTGTTCCATTCCTTCAGGGATACTTACGAGGTAATGCAGAACACCTTCCGCGACATGGATGATGTGGACAAAAGCCTCTGGGAGATCGCCTTCGAGACCAGGATACGCCTGTCCAAAAGCGTCCGGATCTATGCGGACGTGCTGGTCATCATGCCGGAGAGAGTCTTTTCGATAGAGTTCAAGATGAAGGACAGGCTCCTTGAGGACGAGGTGCTGCAGAGCGCAAAGTATGCGCCCTATCTGGAAATAATATTCGGAAACGAAGCGGATATAATACCGGCCCTGTGCCTTACGGGGGCCTTGGACCTTTACGGTTACGCACCCCTGCCCGGCACCACCGGCGAGATACCGGTATGCTCGGGGGACATGCTTTTCAATCTTTTTGACGAATACCTTGGTTTTTTGGATGAATAGGAGGTAGAAATGAGGATACTTGTTAAATACATGGAGCTGGGGCTCATGAAAAAATTCGAGCTTCTGAACATGGACGAGGAGGTCCTTTACAAGGCAAAGATCGACAATAAATCCATGCACAGAAGAGTTACCATGACAGACGCTTACGACAATCCCGTGGGAAAGAGCGAGCTTATTACGTCATCGTTCATAACGAAATCCAACATGACGGACGGAAAAGGCGAATACATCGACGAGATGTCCTACAGGACCGGCTTCCACCCCAAATACATCTCCGCAGAGCTGGCCTGGGAGGCCCAGGGCGAATTCTCCAAGTGGAAATACGAGGTAAAGGATGAGTACGGCGAACGCGTGATGCGTGTGTCCACCGAGAATCCCAAGGACAGGAAGTATTATTCCCTTGATATAAGGGACGGAGAGGATATAAAGTACTGCTGTCATTTCATGCTCACCGTAATTGCCATGGAATCACTGAAGATGAGTTAAGGGATCATTATGGAAACGAAAAAGCTTTATTATGATGACGCCTATCTCACATCCTTCAAAGAGGAGATAAGGGAGTGCATCGAAAAGGGCGACGGGACATACGAGATCGTAATGGACTCAACCGCGTTCTTCCCCGAGGAAGGCGGTCAGAGCCCCGACAGGGGCACGATCAACGGCGTTCCCGTCATCGACGTACAGATAAGGGACGACATCATTTATCACATCACGAACGAGGCGGTGCCCGCAGGCACCGAGGCCGTCTGCCGCATCGATTGGGACCACAGGTTCTCCAACATGCAGCAGCATTCCGGTGAGCATCTTTTCAGCGGCATCGCCCATAATGACTATGGCTGTGAGAATGTTGGCTTTCATCTGAGCGACAACGAGGTCACACTGGATCTGAACAAACCTCTTAAGGAAGAGGAGATCCTTGATATTGAGCGCAAGGTCAACGAGGCCATCTTCAAAAATATCGAGAGCATCGCCCTGTATCCGACGAAGCAGGAGGCATGCTCCATGGAATACAGGAGCAAGAAGGAGATCGAGGGTCAGCTGAGGCTCATCGTTTATCCCGGCTATGATACCTGCGCCTGCTGCGCACCCCACGTGGCAAGGACCGGAGAGATAGGCATCCTGAAGGTGGTATCCTTCATGAATCTTAAGGGCGGCGTCCGCATCAACATACTATGCGGAAGAAGGGCTCTGGAGGATTACGAGATCAAGCGCAAGGCAATCGATGCCGCCGGCAAGCTGCTTTCCGCCAACCAGAACAATCTGGAGGAGACGACGGCAAAGCTTCTGCAGGAGAAGAGCGAGCTCATATACGAGCTGGTGGGCGTTA
>JAFRYJ010000066.1 GCA_017437705.1 Lachnospiraceae bacterium | reverse complement strand
GTGGTTGAAAAGTACGCCTGTTATGATGATCTTAAAGATTTTGATGCAGTTATTTATGCTGCCGGTACTAAACCCATCGCGCTTCCGATCCCCATTGACAAAGAGGCAAATGTCCGTATAGCGGTCGATACTCTCGATCCTGAAGCTAAGGCTCCCAAAGGCAGGATAGTTGTCATTGGCGGCGGCCTTATAGGAACGGAGACAGCCGTAAATCTGTCTCTTAACAAGGACAACCAGGTGACCATGGTTGAGATGCTTCCTCAGATCATGAAGGATTGCAGCGACTGCGATCACATCGTTTACACAGAAATGATCAGGGAAAACAATATAAGGGTCATGACCAACGCGAGAGTTATCGAAATAGGTAAGAATGAAGTCATAGTCGAGGTCAATGGCAGAAAGCAGTGTATCGAGGCCGACGAGGTGCTCATCGCCGTTGGCATGAGATCCAATACAGAGCTTCTTGATAAACTGGTAGAAGCGGGAATGACGGTGAGAAATGTTGGTGACAGCATCAGGCCCGGAAAGATATACGACGCGATCCATACAGGCTATAAAGCTGCATTGAAGATCTGATCGTTTCGAAAGCTGCTTCACATTTTCTGGAACATGAGGGCCGTTTAACTGAAAAGCATAAACAGCTCTCCTGTATTGTAAAAAGGATTTGCCATGAAAAAATACATATTATGTTTTTTGACGGGCGGTGTCTTGAGTATTGCCGCGGAATTTTTTCTTCAGATGCTCCTCAAGGTATGCAGCGATTACGGACTTGCCATTACACTGATGCTGGCAATAATGGCTGCCCTGGGTGCGGTTTTGGCTGCAGTGAAGATATATGGGACTTTTGAAAAACACGGTGGTTACGGAGCCATGCTCCCGTTTTCAGGTTTCGCCGCGGCAATAGTTACGCTGACAGGGTTGTCCCTGGGCAGAAAAAGCTGTTTAAAAGCAATGGGCGACGGACTGACAAGCGCCGCGATCATTTTCGGTATCGGACTTCCTCTGGCATTTATTGTTGCCTTAATAATGAACGGAGGGGGTTGATCAAATGAATTATTTGGGTGCATTTTTGATCGGCGGGGTCCTGTGCCTGATTACGCAGATCCTTTCCGATATTACAAAGAGGAAGATCGTCACCATACTTACATTTGCCTTCTGTTTAGGCATTATACTTTCTGCCTGCGGGGTCATTTCAAAACTCTCTGAATTCGGCTGCTCCGGAGTATTTGTAATGCTTTACGGAGGCGGTGATGCCGCATATCAGGGAATGGATGCCCTGATGAAAGGCGACGCTGTTCCGATAGTTCGATACATCCTGCTCATTGTATATTGTGCCGTTATTGGTGTCTGCGCGGCCTTTATAGCTCATAAGCTGAGCAGGAAAAAGACAAATAAGGAAACCGAAACCGGTACAGACTAAGTGTGGGAAAACTTAGGCAGGAGCCGACAGGATCGTTAGGAGAGGTCCTGCCGGCTCTTTGCATTTTCACATGATGGATCCCGGTTACTTCCAATATCTGCCATATGAGAAGCATATCGATGCCGGGCTTTTCTGAATTTGTAAAACTGTAATATTGAAATAGCAGATCTCGTAAAAACCGGCAGATATTCTGTCTGACAGATATCCTGAGGCGCAGGGATAAAAGATCAAAGATCCTCGTAAGGTGTAGCATTAATCAGCATTTATGAATATAATATGATCAAAGTATAGCATCTCTGATCAGAGACAGGATCGATCGTTACAGATCTTTGGGGCAGCGGGGGCATCGGTGTTTTGGTCTCGCAAAGAAGGAGGAAGAAAATGGGTTACAACTTTTTTATCCACACAAATATCCGGTTCGGCGCAGGCACTGCCGATGCGATCCCGGAGATAATCGACGGCCGCGGCCTTAAGAAAGTCATGGTGGTTTATGATGCCGGCGTAAAGGCGGCCGGTATCGCGGAAAAGGTGACCGCCCAGGTCGAAAAGAGCGGGGCGGACCACATCATTTTTGACGGTGTTATTCCCAATCCCACCAACGAAGTGGTGGAGGAAGCCGCAAAGATCGCCAAGGCTGAGAACGTTGACGGATTCGTAGCAGTCGGCGGCGGCAGCTCGATCGACCTGGCTAAGGCAGTGAATGTGCTTATGACCAACCCCGGCAGCATCGGCGAATACGGCGGGATGAACATGGTAAAGAACGCGTGCCTGCCGCTTATCGCGATCCCGACGACAGCGGGCACATCATCGGAGATCACCAACGTCAGCGCCCTGATCGATACGCAGAAGGTCATCAAATACGTTGTGATCGACAATAATATCGTTCCGTCGGACGTTATCTGCGATCCCGAGTTCACCAGGACGGTTCCTCCGAGCGTAACGGCCGCGACCGGTATGGATGCCATCACCCATGCAGTTGAGAGCTACATCTCAAATATGGCAACGCCTCTTTCCGAGTACAATGCACTGGAAGGGCTGAAGATCCTGCATAAGAACCTGCCGACAGTTGTAAAGGACGGAAATGACATGGCGGCGAGGGAGCAGATGATGCTGGGCTGCATCATTGCCGGTTTCAGCTTTTCCAATGCGAACCTGGGACTGGTGCACGGCATCGCCCACACGCTGAGCGCCCATTTCGGCCTGGCCCACGGTATGGCAAACGCCACGGTGCTGCCTTATATTATGGCATATAATGCAGAGAGCTGCCCGGAGAAGATGGTCGATATGGCAAAGGCCATCGGGCTCGAGACGACCGGGGACATCGAAAAGGATAAGCTGCTGCTTTCGGAGGAGCTTCTGAGGCTCACCAAGGAACTTGGCATCAGGACACTGTCGGAGCAGGGCATCAGCAGAGACGATTTTGATATGCTGGCGAGTGACGTTCTGATGGAGCCCGTGCTGGGATTCAATCCGAGACAGGGCATCACAAAGGAAGACGTGCTCGATATCCTTGAAAAGGCGTTCTGATATTTATATTTACATTGATACGGCGGATCATCGGCTTGATGGTCCGCTGTTTTTTAGTGGCCGTTTCCATATGAAATGCGGGCCGGGTACGGTATAATGGCAGTGGAACAGGCAGCGGGAAACGGCTTTATGAGCGGGAAGGACGATAATGATTCGGGATAAGATAAATAGTATACGCACCGGCGGGCAGACCGGCGTCGACAGGGCTGCCATGGACGCGGCAAGAAAATACGGGATACCGCTTTGCGGATGGTGTCCAAAAAACGGATGGGCGGAGGATCATCCGGAACCGCCGGGAATTCTGGAGGATTTTCCTGAGTTTACGGAAACACCATTGGAGGGGACCGGGCAACGGACGGAGTGGAACATGCGTGATGCCGATGCCATACTTACGATCATGCCCGAAAGATCGGATCCTTCGCCGGGCACGGACGTGGGGCTTACGGCGGGGGAGCTCCTGGGGAAGCCCATGCTGACGGTATCGGGGCCCGATGATGTTCCCCGTATCCTGGAATGGCTGGAGAGTCTGCCGGACGGCGTCGAACTCTGCATCGGAGGGCCCCGGGCCAGCGAGTGCAGCCGGGCCTATGACACGGCAAAAGAGATATTGGGCCTTTTATTGGATTGTGAAAACTGAATTCGGATATGAACGGAAAGGGAAGCCGGAAAGGGCTTCTCTTTTTCTGTACAGATGAATGTACAGCGAGCCGCTTATAATAATAGTACCATAGGAAAACCCGGATCCGGGAGGGCACAGCCATTTATCCGCCTGTTCATCAAAAACCTGAAAATTCATATACGTTTAAACGGCTCGACATGCTGTGGGAGCGGTACCCGCAGCATCATGAGGCGGGAACCTTTGCGCACCTGGAGGAGCTTCTTTCGGAACACGAGTCCTGGAAGGAGGACTTCGAGGAGCTTCGGGAGGAATACGAGGCCGGAGGGTATGACCGTTTCCTTGTTCAGCTGTCATGGTCGGACCTGCCATACCGGTATGCGACAAAGACCCTTATCGAAGAGGCGGGGACGTTTCCGTCCAATCCCTTAACGGACGAGTTCGTGGGACAGTTTGATGGTATAGACACGGACCGGAAGGCCTGCTTCGTTTTTCCGGAGAGATTTGCCCCGCAGTTTTTCGTTGCAGCGGAGGCGTGCAGAAAGGCAGAGGAGTTTCGCCCGATACGGAACCTGCTGCCGGACGATGATAAGATCAATTATCTGGCTGTCTTCGACAAGGAGGACATGGACAGCGTCCTGCTGATGTTCCATCTTCTTTATACCAATGCCTCCCGCGATCTCTACGGCGGGTACTCTCTTTACGACTATTCTCTTTCCTGGTATCAGACCCATCTTTGGGAAAACGGGACAGTTCTCCGGTCTCCCTATCTGCCCGACCGGACGGCGAGATACCTGGGGAACCTGCCTTTTCATCACGATCCGGCAAAAACTGTTTTTGTCCGCAGGAATATCGATCATATCCTGGAATGCGGGTATTTCCGGTCGGAGCTGGAATTCTTCCTGAGCCTTACCGCCGTTATCATGCCGATGTTTCAGTGGTGGTACGAGGACCTGGCCCTCTATGAAGAAAAGGACGGGTTTAAAACGGACTGGCGGCTTGCGCGGACAAGGATAAGGACGCATCTTACGGCTGACGGCATCATAAAGCCGAAATGGAAGC
>JAFRYJ010000065.1 GCA_017437705.1 Lachnospiraceae bacterium | reverse complement strand
TGCCCCGGTCCCAGATAAGTACCTTAAAAGCATCATCCGCGGCACGGATATCCAGGCCGTTCCTGTAGGCTTCGAAAAGCTCCTCAGCGGCATGATGCATCCTTCCCATGCCGGCCGCATCAACGGCCGCGAACAGCAGCCTCATATCACGGGGGAGAAAATGGCCTTCATCATTCCAGATAACGTCGCGGAGCTCCGCTGCCGCCCTGCCGAGGTCACCGCTTATGACTTCGATCCCTGCTGCAGCCGGCTGCGCTTTTTCAGGCTCAGCCTCTTTTACGGTGCCGGGCCTGTAAAAGTATGCATGATATGCCCCGTCATCCGTACGCTCCGTATAATGCTCGAAGCCCATATTCTCCAGAATGCCGTAAAGCGGCACTGGCTCGAAGGTCTGGATAACATCGATGCCCCTTCCGCCGGGCACCGCTGCCGCGACTTTCATGATGCCGGGAAGGAAGTTGCCTTTCTCGCCTCTTACATCGATCTTCTTAAAACCCGCTGTCCTGTCCTTCCAGTCGGAAAAAGCCATTGTTATCTCCTCTCATCCGGGCATGCTCCAAGAGCATGCTTTTAAAAACTCTGTCTTAATATGTTCATCACATCATCCCTTGTGAGCTTCATATATCCGCCGTCCAGGATGAAGGTGGCGTCTGCGATCCCTTCTAGCATGTCCTCTGTGGCTCCGATCTCCCGCAGGCTCATGGCCAGACCAAGCTTCTTCATCCAGGCCTCCATGGCTGCAAGGCCTTCCTCCGCCGCTTCGGCATCCGACATGCCGTCGGTGTCTATATTCCATACCTCTTCCGCAAACCGTCTGAACTTCTTCAGTCCCGCAGGCATGATGTACCTGTAATAAGGGAGAGACACTGCCGAAAGCGTCATGCCGTGGGTGGCGTCCGTATATCCGCCTGCCGCCTGCCCTATCATGTGGACCATCCAGTCGGTGGGCTTTCCTCTGGATATAAGGGTATTCAGGGCCCAGGTGGCCGCCCACATGATATTGGATCTGGCTTCGTAATCGCAGGGATCTTCCATCGCTTTTAGCGAGCTTTTTATCACGGACTTCATCAGCGCCTCTGCCAGATAATCGCTTACGTTGTCATCATCTCCGGAGAAATACTGCTCGCAGATATGATTGAAGATATCATATATGCCTGCCGCCATCTGCCTTACGGGCAGCGACATGGTAAATTCGGGATTAAGGATCGAGAACTTCGGCATCACTTCAGGTTCGAATACATGGCCTATCTTCAGATTGTGTTCCGGATCCGTTATTACCGCGCCCCCGTTCATCTCCGAACCTGTCCCGGCCATGGTCAGGATGCATCCCACGGGGATGATCTCACAGTCCGGTTCTTCAAACCTCAGATAATATTTGTCCCACGGATCCTCATCACAGTTTACGGATACCGATACGGCTTTTGCATAATCGCAGCATGAGCCGCCGCCCACTGCCAGAAGAAGGTCCGCGCCGCTTTCTCTGGCGATCCTCACCCCTTCTCTGAGCTTGTCCGCAGTGGGATTGGGCATGACGCCCGGATCCTCGGCAACTGTTTTGCCGTTTGCTTTCAGGATCTCCATGACTGCATCGTATATACCGTTCTTTTTTATTGACCCGCCTCCGTAGATGAGCTGTACCACAGGGCCGTATTTCGGGAGCTCTTCGTTCAGGTAATCAAGGGAGTCTTTTCCGAAATAGAGTTTTGTCGCGTTCAAATAGCTGAAATTACCAAGCATCGCCCTGCTCCTTTCCTGCAGCTGATATGAAACAGTCTCAAAGACCTGCGTTTATTCCGCAAGCCCGTTTACCCACTGTCTCAGCTCGTTTGCCGTAACACCGGCCTTGAAACGCTTTCCGGGAAGTACTTTTGCATCGGGTGCCAGGGCCTGCATGTTGTCCGCGGAATCGCCCAGATCGTCAGCTCCCGACGTGCAGAAGGGAACAACGGTCTTGCCTGCCAGGTCCGCATTCTCCATAAACGTATCGATGATGGACGGCTCCCTGTACCACCAGAGAGGGAAGCCCACGTAAACGGTGTCGTATTCCGTCATGTCGGGCAGTGCCGGTCCTATGGACGGACGGCAGTTCCTGTCCGCCATTTCGACCGTTGTCCTGCTCTCCTTATTCTCCCAGTCCAGGTCCTCCTGTGTATAAGGCACCTCCGGGACGATCTCATAAAGGTCAGCCGCTGCAGCTGCCGCCAGCTTCCCCGCTACTCTTTCCGTTACGCCATTGACACTGAAAAATGCTACAAGTACTTTTCCCATTTCATTCCTCCGTAAATGTTTTTAGTTTCTTTGTTTAAGTTTATCTGTTCCGCCACCGGATCAGAAGTCCACCTCATCGGGATCAAGGCCGGAGCCTCCGAAGTATTCCATCGCATCAATGGTCTTCATGTCATCATCATCGATCTCAAAGTCGAATACATTCAGGTTCTCTTCTATCCTTGATGCCGTCACGGACTTGGGCAGCGGCAGCACATCATGCTGCATGCACCATCTGATGCAGAGCTGCGCCGTTGACTTGTTATACTTCGCGGCAATGCTTCCGAGGGTCTCATTGCCCAGCATGACGCCCGTACCGAGAGGCGACCATGCCTCCACCAGGATATCGTTCTCCCTGCAGAATGCGACCGTCTCCTCCTGCATAAAACCGGGATGGTATTCGATCTGGTCCACCATGGGCACAACTTCCTGATCCATAAGCGCCCTCAGATGATGGGGCTTGAAATTCGATACGCCGATGGCCCTTATCTTTCCGTCCTTATACAGGTCGGTCATCGCCCTCCAGGTATCGATATTGATCTGCTCCCAGTCCTCGAAAAGGTTATATGATGCAGGCCAGTGGATAAGATAAAGATCCATATAGTCCATGCCCAGCTTGTTCAGCGACTTTTCAAAGGCCTTAAGCGTGCTCTCGTAGCCTCTTGCCCTGTTCCACACCTTGCTGGTGATGAAGATCTCTTCACGGGGTATTCCGCTCTCCTTAACCGCCCTTCCGACGCTCTCTTCATTCCTGTAGATCGCTGCCGTATCGATGTGCCTGAATCCGCATTCCAGGGCCTTTTTGACTCCGTTTACCGCGATCTCACCGTCCGGCGTCTGCCATGTTCCGTAGCCGGGAACGGGGATCTCTGTTCCGTTCTGCAATTTCATGATGTTCATTATCTCCGCTCCTTTCCGCCGGCATCCGTAATATCAGAAGCCGGGCTTGTTTGAATATCTCTTTGTGTCTGCGATCTGGATCTCCGTCTCTTCCTCCGTAAGAGGCACGGGAGTTCCGGCGCAGAGTGCCATCCAGTGGATCTCGGCGCAGTATTCGACGGTATTGGCAACGCTGTATGCCTCGTCGAGATCGTCACCGCCGGCAAGAAGACCGTGGTTGCCCATAAGAACAGCCTTCCTGTCCCTCATCTTGTCGAAGATATCGTCTGCAAGATCCTGGGAATAGAAGCTGTGGAAAGCCGTACACCTTACATTGGGGCCGCCGGCTATGGGCAGCGAGAAGCAAGTGGCGGGAAGGTCCACCCTGAGTCCCGAAAGCACTGTCGAGTATTTCGCGTGGGCGTGAACCAGTGCGTTGATGTCGGGCCTGTTCTTGTATACCTCGCTCATGACATACCATTCGCTGGAGATCTTGCCCTTGCCCTCTATGATGTTGCCGTCCACATCCGATACAAGTACATCCTCAGGCTCTATCTCGAGATAGGGAATGGCGCTGGGAGTGGAACAGATGAGCCCTGTCTCCTTATCCCTGGCGCTGATGTATCCGCCGGTACCTCTTGTAAGCCCTTCGTTGAACATCCTTTTTCCGTAATCCGATACTTTTTTCCTTAATTCTTCTAACATGTTGTCCTCCTCTTGATGCCGCTCGGGTCATTCTGCTGCATATATACCGTCTGCCAAAGTCCGCTTGCAGACTGTATTATTTTAGTAGTATCTTTAAAAATAATAACATCACAGCCCGGTAATGTACAGTTTAACGCAGAGCATCTGCAGGAGACGAGTATGGATATTTCAAGATCTGCCGCCCAGTCGATAGTCACGGAGATCGGCGGGATCCTTCACGAAAACATTAACCTTATGGACGACAGGGGATACATCATCGCCAGCGTCGACCAGAGCCGCATCGGCGATCTCCATGAGGGGGCAAAAAAGATAATAGAGGAAGGCCTTTCTGAGCTTTACATCACAAAAAAGATGGAATCGCCCACCGTTAAGCAGGGCATAAACCTGCCTATCGTCGTGGACAACAAGATAGTGGGCGTTGTCGGCATCACCGGCAGCCGGAAGACCGTAATGCCTTATGGTACCATCGTTAAACGTATGGCCGAGATAATGATACAGGATGCCATCAACAAGGAGCAGAACCGTTTTGAAGACCGTATCATGTTCCGTTTCATCGGTGAATGGCTGAATAAGGACAGCATCGTGTACGACAAAAGTTTTTCGGACAGGGGTACTGAACTGGGCATCGACGTCAGCGGATACTACCGCATAATGGTGATCCACGTCGACCAGTTCCAGCGGCTTGCGTACACAAAGGACGGGCAGCAGCTCCTTTCGGATCTGGAGCACCGTACCCGTTTTCTGGCGGAGACCAGGAATTTCATCTACATGCGCCAGCCTCCCAGGCAGATGCTGCTGATCCCCTG
>JAFRYJ010000064.1 GCA_017437705.1 Lachnospiraceae bacterium | reverse complement strand
GAGAAATATCTGCAGCCCGGCGACAGGTTCATCACCTGCATTTTCGGTAGCATTGAAAAAGGCAAGGCGGTGCAGAAGGGCGTTTACGCAAAAATGGCCCGGGGGCAGATGGTGCGTTATATGGCATCACACCATATCGAGGACCCCGGGGCATTAATGGATTTCGGTGAAAGCGGCTACCGGTATGACTTAAGCCGCTCGGACGAAAATACGTATGTCTTTATTCGTCAGTAAGATCGTTTTTTGACAGGCTTGCTGCGATCTCCGACAGTTTCCGCATGATGAACCAGTTCTGCGCTATAAGGAATTTGAGATAAGGTTTGGATGTGTTGGTCCCCGGAAGCAGGGATGCGCCGCCGGTCTGGATATCGGTCTTTACATATTCCTCCGCCAGGGCAAGGATCTCCGAAAGATCTTCGGGATCCGATACATCATCGAGAGAATATTCCTTTATGTATTTCTTGAGCTCTTTCTTAAGATTTGCGTCGCCCTTTTCTTTTAATGTCTCCTTTATAGCCATAAGTGCCTCCTAAGTATACGTCTGCATGGTTTTGACAGGTCTTATATATTATACTGTATCGTGAAGGAATACTGCACGGTCAAAATACAGGAATAAAAAATGAATTACATAATAATCGGCAATATCGTCTCGTTTGCGGGCTGCATCCTGATGGTCCTGGCGGGGCTGATAAAGCGGAAAAACAATATAATAAAGCTGCAGTGCGCCCAGTTTACGCTGATGGGAGCGGCCAATATCATCCTGGGCGGCATCACCGGCGCCATAGCCAACGGCATCAGCCTTATAAGGAACCTGTTCACCCTGAAGTTCAGGTTCACGCTGCCGGTGAAGCTGGTATTCATCGCGGTGCAGGCGGCGGTGTCGATAATATTCAACAACCACGGCATCATCGGGTACCTGCCGGTGGCGGCGACCATCATCTTTACCTGGTTCCTGGATACGAAGAGCGACCTTACTCTGAAGATCGTGATGACCGTCACCCAAGTCATGTGGCTCGTTTATGATACATATATAATGAATTACGTGGGCACGGGCTTTGACACTGCGGCGCTTATAGCCGACGGCATCGGCATACGGATGCTGATGACGGAAAAGAAAAAAACAGAATAAAAATAACAGGAGGCCTCCGGGCCTCCTGTTTTATGCATATACTGATCTATTTTGCGATGCGATGACGTATGTCGGCGATTATCATCCTGTAGGCGATCTCGTTATGGCCGCCCTCGGGGATGATGACGTCGGCCAGCCGTTTGCTGGGCTCGATAAATGCCTCATGCATGGGCTTTACGGTGTTCAGATACTGGTCGATGACTGAATCGAGGCTTCGGCCTCTTTCCTTTACATCACGGCTTAAACGGCGCAGTATCCTGACGTCCGCATCGGTGTCCACATAGAGCTTAACGTCAAGCAGCGGAAGGAGCTCCCGTACCGCGAAAAGCAGGATGCCTTCAAGAATGATGACGCGGCGGCTCTCCACATGCACCGTTTCATTTGTTCTCAAATGGGTGCTGAAATCATAGCAGGGCACATCAACGGCACCGCCGTTTTTAAGGGTCTCGACCTGGCTGATCATCATGTCTACATCAAAGGCGTCGGGGTGGTCGTAATTGATCTTTTTGCGCTCCTCGAAGGGCATATCGTGATTGTCCTTATAGTATGAATCCATGCTTATAAGGACCGCATCCTCGCCCAGTGATCTTTCTATTCTGTAAGCCAAAGTGGTCTTACCGCTTCCGGTACCTCCGCAGATACCGATAACAAGATGTTTGCCGCACATCGCATTCCCCTCTTAATAATCTTCCATGATCTCGTCGAGCTTTTCAAACAGTTCATCCGTCGTTTCGTAGGGAATAACGGTGAAGTAAGGGTTGCCCTTTATGAGGGCGGAAAGCTCCGCATCCTTTTTTCTGTAGAATACATAGCAGGGGATGCCCAGGTTCTCGGCGTAGCAGAGCTCGTAACCTACGCCCAGCGACGGATTCGTACATTCGGCCACAAGTATGTCAGCCTCCATGAGCCATGACGTATCCTGGGAATAAATGATCCTGTCCTGTGATATGCCCTGTTCAAAAAGGATCAGATCCGAATATCCGACATGTTCCGTAAGCACCTGTGCCTTTTGCTTCATGTAGTCGATCATTACTTTGTAAATACCTGCATCGGCGCGGCCGCCGCGAATGGAACCGGCAAAATAGATCTTCATATCTGCAGCCTCCTTTGTATACTGTACGAACTATTGTAACAGATTTTCGGACGGCGGGGTAATAAATAATAAAAAATAAAGTTATCTTAAGGTTGCATTCGGCAATGATGCCGGAAGTATGTACAGAGAACAATACTTTACTTTACCGCGTTAACGTGTTAATATATCTTCTATCTTTTTTATTTAAGGAAGTAGTCCCATGAAAGAATTAATGCTGGGAAACAAGGCGGCAGCCCGCGGACTTTACGAGGCAGGCTGTTCCTTTATTTCAAGCTATCCGGGAACGCCCAGTACGGAGATCACCGAAGATGCGGCGAAGTATAAGGGCGAGATATACTGCGAATGGGCGCCCAACGAGAAGGTGGCCATGGAGGCGGCTTTCGGGGCACGTCTTGCCGGCAAAAGATCCTTCTGCGGCATGAAGCACGTGGGTCTCAATGTGGCGGCGGATCCTCTTTATACCATGTCATATACAGGCGTCAACGCCGGCTTCGTCATCGGCGTGGCGGATGATCCGGGCATGCATTCTTCGCAGAACGAGCAGGATTCCAGGCATCATGCCATTGCGGCAAAGGTGCCCATGCTGGAGCCCGCGGATTCTGCCGAGGCTCTGCTTTTCACGAAGAGGGCCTTCGAGATATCGGAGGAATTCGATACACCCGTTATTCTTAAGATGTGCACACGCATCTCTCATTCCCAGTCCGTTGTGGAGACCGGGGAGAGAACGGTGCCCGAGAAGAAGTACGAAAAGAATATAGCAAAATACGTTATGATGCCGGGCTTCGCAAAGAAGCGCCATCCCATCGTGGAGGAAAGGACGAAGGCCCTTACGGAGTTCGCGGAAACTACGGATCTGAACCGCGTTGAAATAGGCGGAACGGATATCGGCATCATTACGTCTTCAACATCATATCAGTATGTGAAGGAGGTATGCGGGGACAGCGTTTCCGTTCTGAAGCTGGGTCTCGTGAACCCCCTTCCCGAAAAGCTGATACGGGATTTTGCCGAAAAGGTTAAAAAGCTCATCGTTGTGGAGGAGCTGGATCCCGTCATTGAAAAGCACTGCAGGGAGCTGGGGCTTTCCGTTCACGGAAAGGACCTGCTTCCCTTAACAGATGAATTTTCCCAGAACATCGTGGCAAAGGCACTGGGGCTTCCCGTGCACGAGGGCGTCGCGCTTGATGATGCGATACCCATGCGGCCCCCGGTAATGTGCTCCGGATGCCCTCACAGGGGAATGTTCTATGTGCTGAAGAAGCTTGGAGTCACAGTGCTCGGCGATATAGGCTGCTATACGCTGGGTGCCGTTGCACCGCTTCAGACCATAGAGATGACGCTCTGCATGGGCGCTTCCGTAAGCTCCGTCCACGGCTTCAACAAGATCCTGGGGAAGGAAAGCGAGGGAAAGACTGTCGCCGTCATCGGCGACTCCACGTTTATGCATTCCGGCATGACCGGTCTCGCCAATATTTCTTATAACCAGTCAAACTCGACCGTTATAATACTCGACAATTCCATCACCGGAATGACGGGACATCAGCAGAATCCCACCACCGGAAAGAATATATACGGAGACCATGCGGGGAAGATCGACCTGGAGGCACTGTGCCGCGCCATGGGCATCTGCAGGGTGCGCGTCGTGGATCCCTACGACCTGAAGGCGGCAGAAACGGCAGTAAAGGAAGAACTGAAGGCGGAGGAGCCTTCGGTCATCATCTCCAGAAGGCCCTGCGCGCTGCTTAAATACGTTAAGCACAATGCGCCGCTGCGGGTGGATCCCGATAAATGCGTGGGCTGCAAGGCCTGCATGAGGATCGGATGCCCTTCCATTTCCATCAAGGACGGCAAGTCCTTCGTGGATGCTACCCTTTGTGTGGGCTGCGGCGTATGCAGCCAGCTTTGTGCCTTCGACGCTTTCGAAAGCACCGGAAAGGGGGAGTGATCATGGAAACGAGGAATATCATGATCGTCGGAGTCGGCGGACAGGGAAGCCTGCTTGCCAGCAAGCTCCTGGGACACGTCCTTCTTACGGAGGGCTATGATGTTAAGGTATCCGAGGTCCACGGAATGAGCCAGAGGGGCGGAAGCGTGGTCACCTATGTAAGGTATGGAGACAAGGTGGCATCACCCGTGATAGATAAGGGTGAAGCCGATCTCATAATATCTTTCGAACTGTTGGAGGCCGCCCGATGGCTGCCTTACCTGAAAAAGGACGGCCAGGTGATAACCAACATCCAGCAGATCGACCCCATGCCCGTCATCACGGGCGCGGCCGTTTATCCGGAGGACCTGGTGGAAAAGATGAAGGCAAAGGGCGTTAATGTGGATGCCATGGACTGCCTGGAACTGGCCGAGGATACAGGCTCGGCAAGGGCAGTCAACGTGGTTCTTATGGGCAGGGCGTCGCATTATTTCGATATGCCGGATGAGAAGTGGATCTCGGCCATTGAAACGCTCGTAAAACCCGCATTCGTAGAAATCAACAAAAGAGCTTTTTATAACGGGAAGAATGCATAAATATTTTACGGAAAGAAGGAAAAATCCCAAATGGAAAGATACTATCAGCAGGACATTGAGACTGCATCAAGAGAAGAGATCATTAAGATACAGAACGAAAAGCTTGTAAAACAGGTACAGCATGTATGGAATGATGTGCCCTATTACAGGAAGAAGATGGAAGAGAAGGGCATTACGTCCGACGATATAAAGTCGATCGACGATCTTCATAAACTGCCGTTCCTGAGCAAGGCAGACCTGAGGGAATCCTATCCCTACGGGCTACTCGGCGTTCCTTTAAAAGACTGTGTAAGGATCCAGTCAACTTCCGGAACCACCGGAAAGAGGGTCGTTGCATTCTATACACAGCATGATATAGACCTGTGGGAGGACTGCTGCGCAAGAGCCCTCACGGCGGCGGGGGCTACCAACGAGGATGTATGCCAGGTATCCTACGGCTATGGCCTGTTCACCGGAGGCCCCGGCCTCAACGGCGGAAGCCACAAGATCGGATGCCTTACGATCCCCACAAGCTCAGGCAATACCGAGAGGCAGATCATGTTCATCAACGACCTTCAGACAACGATCCTCTGCTGTACGCCCAGCTATGCGGCTTACCTGGGGGAATCAATGAAGGAGATGGGCCTTGGCCCCGACGATATACCTCTTAAGGCCGGCATTTTCGGCGCAGAGGCATGGAGCGAGGAGATGAGGCACGATATCGAGAAGACCCTCGGAATCAAGGCCTACGATATTTACGGGCTTACGGAGCTTTCCGGGCCCGGCGTTTCCTTCGAATGCTCGGCTCAGCAGGGCATGCACGTGAACGAGGATCATTTCATTCCGGAGATCATCGATCCGGATACCGGAGAGGTGCTTCCCGAGGGAACAGAGGGTGAGCTGGTTTTCACGGCGCTTGACAAGGAAGCATACCCGCTGCTCCGTTACAGGACCAGGGACATCTGCGTGCTCACCAGGGAGAAATGCTCCTGCGGCAGGACCCATGTAAGGATGATGAAGCCCAGAGGACGTTCCGACGACATGCTCATCATCCGCGGCGTAAACGTATTCCCGTCACAGATAGAGACAGTCCTTCTGAACAACGGCTATGCGGCTAACTACCAGATCGTTGTGGACCGTGTAAACAACACGGATACACTTGATGTATACGTTGAGATGACTCCCGAGATGTTCACCGACAACCTGGGCGAGATCGAGGGCAGACAGAAGAAGCTCGTTGAAGGCCTGCGGAGCATGCTCGGCATCAGGGCGAAGGTAAGGCTCGTGGCACCGAAGACGATCACCAGAAGCGAAGGCAAGGCAGTAAGAGTTATAGACAAGCGAAAGATCTGATAGGGGAGGATTTTGAAATGGCAGTTAATCAGTTATCGGTTTTTCTTGAAAACAGGCCCGGAACGCTTAAGAAAATGTGTGATGTCCTGGCAAAGCACGAGATAGACATGAGGGCCCTGTCTCTTTCGGAGGCTGAGGGCTTCGGCATCGCCAGGATCATAGTTGATGATGTTATTGAAACAGCCAGTGTTTTAAGCGACGAGGATTTCGTCAACAGCATGGTGGCTGTAGTTGCGGCAGAGATCCCGGACACCCCCGGCGGACTTGGCGGAATACTGAAGATCTTTGCCGATGCGGATGTAAATATCGAGTATATGTACGCCTTCCTCGGAAGAAAGCAGGGAAGCGCTTACATGATCTTCAAGGTAGCCGACGTTAAAGGCGCAGAAGCTGCTCTGAGAGAAAACGGCGTGAAGCCGGTGGAGCAGGAGGATATGAAGGAACTGTAAAAATATGCAAAAAAACACGTCTCACACTCTCGGACCCTGTCGGGCATGTTCGTGTGAGACGTGTTTTTTGCATAGGCGGGAATGAAATCCACTTATCAGAAGCGTTCCGTACTTTCGGACCTAACGGGTAAACAAGCAAAATAAAAGCACCTCACACTCTCGGACCCTACGGGCATGTTCGTGTGAGGTGCTTTATTTTGCTTAGGTGGGACGTTATTCACGTAAAAGAATTGCCTGCAGGTTTTGAAAACTGCAGGCATGTTTGTGTGAGACGCTTATATAAAAAACTCGTTCTTTGCGGGTTTGGAATAGTCACGTTCAAGTGCGGCCTTGTGGGAAAGGAAGCTGCGGTCGGTAAACCGTTTTGCTCCCTGAGGACAATATTTTACGCAGGCCTGGCACTTTATGCAAACGCCTGTGATCCTTGACGGCTCATCGTAGGAGATGGAGCCCATGGGGCACAGATCCGCGCAGATGGCGCAGTGCGAGCATTTGTAGGAATCTGTCTCGGGTTTTGCTTTTGAGAATTCAGCAGGTGAGCCGTCCTCCTTAAGAGGGATGCTGGCGGGCTGTATCTCGAAACCTGCGGGAGGGTACGGCTTTTCGGGGAAGGCAGCATTTTCATCAAGAATAAGAGATGCGATCTTCGCTGCAAAGTCCTTTATTTCGTTTACATCATTCTTGTTGGGGCGGCCCTTTCCGATGCCTGCATAAGCGTGGCTGCAGCAGACTGCTGCAGCAGCAATGGTGCAAAAGCCCAGATCTTCAAGTATATCTGAGAGCTCGGCCAGGGCGGAATCATATCCCCTGTTTCCGAAGGTGACTACCGGGATAACAGGTGTGCCGTTTCCCTTAAAAAGCTTCTGTATGAACTGAATGAATTCCTCCGGAATACGGCCTGCATAGACCGGAACGCCGAAGACCACCAGCTCGCGGTCGGTGAATTCGAAAGCATCATTTCTGGCTGCCGGAAGAGTGAAGTCGAAGGCTTCGAATACCGCTCCGGTGCGTGATGCGATGGACTTCCCGATACGGCATGCGACGTCCGACGTATTGCCTGTGGGGCTTATGAATACTGCGTGGATCTTTTTCATATATTCCATAATATAGATCTCCTTTTCACTTATTGAAGTATACCACAATAAGTATTTGTAAATGCATACAAAAGCATATATAATCATTTTATAAAGTCTTGTTCGAAAAACGGAGGTTCAGGTTATGTCATTACTCAGCAGAGATCAGATCGTTGGTGCTTATGTATTCAGCAAGGGAAATAAAGATTATTTGGAAAGAGATACACTGGAGAAGGCAGGCTGCTTTACATGCCTGAAGGTTTTTGCCCCCACGGAGATCAAAGAATATGTGGACGATCCCAAAGGACCCACAGCTGTGTGCCCCTACTGCGGAGCAACCACCGTTGTGCCTGAGGGCGGCGGCCGTGTTATGACGGAGAAATTCCTCGAGGCCATGAATAAGGCATGGGTCAAATAAACAGCGTATTAATAAGCCTTCCGGGTAAGCCCGGAGGGCTTTTTTTTGCTGCCACGGCATTGCATGCATGTTTTATGGGCACGGGATCGGCTCGTGATGCTCTCATATGACAGATTTTATGCATTTCATCTGTGTTGCCATATAAGGATACATAGCCTATGGTTTGTATCATTTACTGTACAAAACTGCGGTGATAGAATATTCAGTAACAAATTTACGGGAAAAAGGAGATTTTGGTGCGGAGCACAACTTAACACATATGTGACGGCCACTGTAAGATCTCCATTTAAGGAACAGGAGGGGATCATTATGGGAAGTATAGCTTTTGTCAACGCCAACGTTATACCCATGGCAGAACGTGAGCGTTACAGCGCCGTTCTTGCCGTTGACGGCAGGATAGAAGCGCTGGGAACAGATGAGAAGATCAGGGCGGCTGCGGAAAAGGCAGGCGCCGAAGTCATCGATCTCAACGGAAAGACAGTGCTGCCCGGGTTCCATGACTGTCATGTGCATCTGTCCATCACAGGCTATGATGCTGCCGGCATCAACATGTATGATGCTCCGGACATCAAAACGGTACTGGACAGGCTGCAGGAGGCAGATGAGACATGGCCTGAGGGCAGATGGCTCTACGGTAAAAGAATAGATGAAGGCCTGCTGGCAGAGAGAAGGCCTCCCACGATGGAGGAACTTGACCGGTTCTCGCGGCCTGTTTTCATTTCCGACAGAGGCGGCCATTATGTGCTTGTAAACAGAAAGGCCTTCGACGCACTGGGCATCGATGAGAACATGAGGGGCGTAAGGAAGGGTGCCGACGGAAAACCCAACGGAAGGCTTCAGGATGAAGCCAACAGGACGGCCAGGACGAATTATCCCCATACGAAGGAAGAGAACCTGGAAGCCATGATGTGGACCTGCAACGAGGCTCTTACGAAAGGCATCACTACGATCCATGCCCAGGAGGGCTTCGGACCGGATGATCCCGCAGTCCCGCTCATAATTGAAAACAGGGATAAATTCCCGGTTGATCTGCAGATATGGTGGCTCTGTGCCCAGGACAATGACGATCCCACGTGTAAAGAGCTCGGTATCTGGGGAGGCGACATCCTTCTTGACGGCTCCATCGGGTCCAGGACGGCGGCATTCTTCGAAAATTACTGCGACGGCGACGGCTGCGGATATCTGAACTTCGATGAGGATTTCATTTACGACCATGTTGAGGGAGCGGTAGTGCGCGATCAGGCAATATCCTTTCACGCTATAGGTGAGAAAGGTATCTGGTTCTGCCTTAACGCTTATGAGAGGGCGCTTAAGCTTCATCCGGAAAAGAAAGAAACGGCCCGCCTCAGAATGGAGCATATGGGATGGCCCACGGAAGAGGACATGGCAAGAGCGGCGGAAATGGGAGTAAGGATCTCCACGCAGCCTGCGTTTACATTCCTCCGCGGAGGCCCCACATCGATCTACAGATCACGTCTCGGTGAGGCAAGGGAGAAGAGAGGATATCCTCTCAGGAGGATGCTGGACTACGGCCTTATCGTCGGCGGCGGTTCTGATTCCGACATGACGCCCATGGACGTCATGCTGGGCATCCATTCTGCCGTAAATCAGCCTTATCCCGAGAATTCGGTAACACCTTACGAGGCAGTCAGGATGTACACGTACGACGGTGCAAAATGCGGCTGGGAGGATGACATCAAAGGACGCCTGCTGCCGGGGCTGCAGGCGGATATGGTAGTTCTGGATGATGACCCCATGACATGCGATCCGAGGATCCTTAAGGACATTAAGATCCTGATGACCGTTAGGAAGGGCGATATCGTATACAGAAATACTTAAATAATGATCAACGCCATGGCTGTTTGTGTCATTTACTACACAAACAGCAGATGGTATCATAGTGTTTAATTAATTCATTAAATTATTGCAGGAGGTAATGAAATGGCAAAGTACATTATGGGTATCGATGCGGGTACCACAGGTATTCGTGCTATCGCTTTCGATCACGATTCCAACATCCTTTCAAATGCTTATTCCGAGTTCCCCCAGTATTTCCCGAAAGAGGGCTGGTGTGAGCAGGATCCCAACGAGATCTGGGACACCACTATCTCGATGATGAAGAAGTGCGTTGAGGAAGGCGGACTGGCATGGGAAGACCTTGTAGCCATCGGTATCGACAATCAGCGTGAGACAACTGTTTTCTGGGACAAGGAGACAGGAAAGGGCGTTACTCATACCATCACATGGCAGGATATGAGGACAGCCGACAGAGTTACGGAGCTGAATGAGAAGTATCAGGGCACGGAGTTCGGCAGACTGGGTTCACAGTTCACCACGAATTCGACCGGTCCCAAGATCGAGTGGGTGATAAACAATATTCCCGAGGTAAAGAAGGGCATCGAAGAGGGAAAGATCCTTTATGGCTGGGTAGATACCTGGATCATCTGGAAGCTTACGGGCGGCAAGGTACATATCACAGACTCATCGGGTATTGCCGGAACACAGGTCATCGACTACACGAAGCTCGATTATCATGAGGGCATGCTTAAAGAGCTGGGCATCCCCAGAGAGATAATGCCCGAGATAGTTGTTACCGGTAAGTATCAGTTTGAGACAGATCCCGACGTTACATTCGGTTACACGATCCCCATCGCAGCTTCCGCAGGCGACCAGACGGCAGCAGCCGTAGGCCAGGCATGCGTTAAGCCCGGTATGGTAAAGAACACCTACGGTACAGGTTCATTCATCGTTATGAATGCAGGCGAAAACTTCCCTGCGGATCTCCCCTGGACATCAGGCCTGTTCTTTGAGACGGCAAACGATATCGTTGACAAGCAGCGCTGGTGCATAGAGGGATGTGCAAACGTTTCCGGTTCCGCAGTACAGTGGCTCCGTGACGGTCTCGGACTCGTTGTAAATGCAAAGGAAGCCGAAGAGCTGGCTCAGTCCGTTGAGGACAACGGCGGCGTTTATTTCGTACCCGCTTTCGCAGGTCTGCCCAACGGCTCAGACCCTTACGCAAGAGGAACCATCATAGGCGTTACAAGAGGAACGACAAAGGCTCATCTCTGCCGTGCAGCTATCGAGGCCATGGCATATCAGATAGTTGAGACCTTTGAGGAGATGTCCAAGTTCGCAGGCGTTCCCGTAACAGCGCTTCGTGCAGACGGTGGCGGCGCCCAGAACGACTTCCTCATGCAGTTCCAGGCCGATATCCTCGGCGTTCCCGTTGAGCGTCCGATGATCACTGAGACCACATGTCTTGGCGCGGCATATCTTGCAGGCGTTAAGGTGGGATTCTGGAAGGATATGGATGAAGTTGCAGAGAAGTGGCAGTGCGAGAAGAGGTTCGAACCCAGGCTTTCACCCGAGAGACGCAAAGAGCTCTTCGAAGGCTGGCAGAGAGCTGTTGAACACGCAAGAGGATGGCTCAAGAAATAATTATGAATACCGGCGGCTCCGCATACTTGCGGGGCCGCATTCTCGAAAGCGATACCCGATCCTGTATTTCCTGCATTTTTTGCTTTTCGGTCTTATGCATCGTTTACAATACACGTATGAAATGGTATTATAAAAATATCATTGTACGACCAATATTTAGGAGGTATTGATATGTCAAAGTACGTTATAGGTATTGATGCAGGTACCACAGGTATTCGTGCCATCGCTTTCGATCACGATTCCAACATTCTTTCAAACGCATACTCAGAGTTCACCCAGTATTTCCCCAAGGAGGGCTGGTGCGAGCAGGATACGGACGAGATCTGGGATACGGCTCTCGCAATGCTGAAGAAGTGTGTTGAGGACGGCGGACTTGCCTGGGAAGACCTGGTAGCCATCGGTATCGATAATCAGCGTGAGACCACCTGTCTCTGGGACAAGGAGACCGGAAAGGCTGTTTATCATTCCATCACATGGCAGGACATGAGAACTGCCGACAGAGTTGTTGAACTCAACGAGAAATACGGCGAGGCTGAGTTCGGAAGACTCGGAACCACAGCTTCGACCAACGGCACCGGCGCGACCCTTGAGTGGATCATCCAGAACGCTCCCGAAGTTAAGAAGGGCATCGACGAGGGCAGAGTCCTCTTCGGATGGGTAGACTCATGGCTCGTATGGAAGCTTACAGGCGGCAAGGTACATGTTTCCGACTCAACGAACATGTGCGGAACTTCAATGTTCGACTACACGAAGATGGATTATCATGATGTAATGCTCGAAGAGCTTGGCATTCCCAAAGAGATCCTTCCCGAAGTAGTTATCACAGGTAAGTATGTATACTATACCGATCCCGAGGTTACCTTCGGTTATTCGATCCCCATCGCAGCTCTTGCAGGCGACCAGACCGCGGCTGCTGTAGGCCAGGCTTGCGTTAAGCCCGGTATGATCAAGAACACCTACGGCACAGGCTCATTCATGGTTATGAACGCAGGCGACAAGTATCCTTCAGGACTTCCCTGGAATACAGGCACATTCTTCGAGACAGCCAACGATATCGCCGATACACAGCACTGGGCTCTTGAGGGCTTTGCAAACGTTTCCGGTTCAGCTGTTCAGTGGCTGAGAGACGGACTTGGAATAGTTGTAAACGCAAAAGAGGCTGAGGAGCTTGCAAAATCCGTTGAGGATAACGGCGGCGTTTACTTCGTTCCCGCTTTCGCAGGTCTGCCTAACGGCTCAGACGTATATGCAAGAGGAACCATCATCGGTATCACAAGAGGTACGACCAAGGCTCATCTCTGCCGTGCAGCTATAGAGGCTATGGCATATCAGATCGTAGAAGCTTTCAACGATCTTGCCAAGTATGCCGGCGTTCCCGTAACCGAGCTTCGTGCAGACGGCGGCGGAGCACAGAATGATTTCCTTATGCAGTTCCAGGCAGATATCCTCGGCGTACCCGTTGCTGTTCCCGAAGTAACAGAGACCACATGTCTTGGCGCTGCTTATCTTGCAGGTATCAAGATGGGCTTCTGGAAGGATATGGAAGAGGTTGCTGCAAACTGGAAGGCAGCCAAGAGATTCGAGCCCACCATGTCTGAGGAAAGACGTAAAGAGCTCTTCGAAGGCTGGCAGAGAGCAGTTGAGCATGCAAGAGGCTGGCTCAAGAAATAATCTTAACAACAGCTTAATCATGTAACTTGAAGTCACAGGAGCATGGCTTCGTGCACTGCGCACGGAGCATGCTCCTGTAGTTTTGAAAATGGAGAGATTTATGGGAAATATAGCTTTTATCAATGCAAATGTGATACCCATGATCGAGCGCGAAAGATACAGCGCCGTACTGGCCGTGGACGGAAAGATAAAGGCCATCGGCTCCGACGAAGAGATCACGGCCCTTGCGAAAGAGGAAGGCGTTGATGTCATCGATCTTGGAGGAAAGACGGTACTTCCCGGATTCCACGACTGCCATGCGCATCTTACGATCACCGGATACGATGCAATGGGTATAAACATGTATGATGCTCCCGATATAGCCGCTGTCATCGACAGGCTTAAGGAAGCAGATGCAACATGGCCTGAGGACCGCTGGCTCTTCGGTATGAGGATCGACGAAGGGCTTCTGGCCGAGAAGAGACCTCCCACAATGCAGGAGCTGGATATCTTCGACCGCCCCGTATTCATTTCCGACAGAGGCGGACACTACGTTATCGTCAACAGGGCTGCATTCGATGCTCTGGGTGTTGACGAGAACATGAGAGGCGTAAGGAAGGATGCCGACGGCAATCTCACCGGACGTCTTCAGGACGAGGCCAATAAGTATGCCAGGAATAATTATCCCCACTCGGAGCAGGAATGCCTCGACGCCATGCTCTATACATGCCGGGAAGGCATCAAGAAGGGCATCACCACTATTCATGCACAGGAGGGCGGTGCAGCTGACGATCCCGCGGTAAGACTTTTGGTGGAGCACAGGGACGAATTCCCGGTAGACCTTTCGATATGGTGGCTGTACATGCCCGATTATGATGATCCCCTGGCTAAGGAGATCGGCGTTCTCGGGGGAGATATCCTGTTGGACGGTTCCATCGGCTCAAGGACGGCTGCATTCTTCGACAACTACTGCGACGGAGACGGCAATGGCTATCTTAACTTCTCTGATGAGTGCGTAAACGATTTCGTTGAGGCCGGTGTTGCAAGAGACCTGGCAATGTCCTTCCACGCCATCGGCGAAAAAGGTATCTGGCAGGCGTTCAACGCATACGAGAGAGCGCTTGAGCTTCATCCCGAGAAGAAGGATACAGCAAAGCTCCGTCTCGAGCATATGGGATGGCCTACGGAGGAAGACCTCGGAAGAGCTGCAAAGATGGGCGTAAGGATCTCCACACAGCCCGCGTTCACATATCTCCGCGGCGGCCCTACATCGATCTACAGATCACGTCTGGGCGAGAAGAGAGAGAAAGCAGGCTATCCTTTAAGGAAGATGCTGGACTACGGCCTTATCCTGGGCGGCGGCTCCGATTCCGACATTACGCCCATGGATGCGCTTCTGGGTATCCATTCCGCAGTTAATCCTCCTTATCCGGAGAATGCGATCACACCTTACGAGGCTGTAAGGATCTACACATCTGATGCTGCAGCCACGGCGTGGGAAGAGGACTGGAAGGGCAAGCTTGCTCCCGGCTATCAGGCCGATATGGTAGTGCTTGACGACGATCCCCTCACCTGCGATACAAAGGCTATCAAGGACATCAAGGTCCTTAAGACCATCAGAAAAGGCGACATAGTATACGAGGCATAATTAAAGAGGTGAAAAGATATGTCAGGAACCATTGCTGTTGTCAATGCAAACGTCATACCCATGCATAAAAGGGACAGAAACCAGGCGATCTTCGTAAAGGACGGCATCATCGAGAAGGTGGGCACCAACGAGGAGATCAGGGAGGCTGCGGCGGCAGCGGGCGTTGAGCCTTATGATGCCGGCGGAGCGACGATCATCCCCGGTATGTACGACTGCCACGTTCACATGCTGACCACCGGCGAGAATGCAACAGCTATCGATGTTTACGACTGCAAGGATATTGCGGAGGTCATAGAGCTGTTCAAAAAGGCAGACGAGGAATACGAGCCCGGCAGGTGGATCTACGCGAAGAGGCTGGATGAATCCCGTCTTGCGGAGGGCAGACCTCCCGTGATCAAGGAGATGGAATGCATAAAAAGGCCCGTGTTCGTTCTGGACAGAGGCAAGCACTACGTTCTTGTAAACAGGCTGGCCTACGACGCACTGGGCGTTACGAAGGACATCAGGGGCGTGCGTCTTGACGAGGACGGAGAGCCCAACGGAAGACTTCAGGACGATGCGAATACCTTTGCATCGAGGGCGTTCTTCAGTTCATGGACGGCAGAGCAGAGGATCGAGGCCATGAAGTTCACGGCGAACCTGGCGGCTTCGAGAGGCATCACGACCATATGCCCTCAGGAGGGACTGGATTCCACCGATGATGACGTGCATCTCATGTGCAGCATCAGGGACCAGCTGCCCATCGACATCCAGATATTCTGGAACACACATAAGCTGGAAGACATAAAGAGCGAGAACCTGGATGCGTGGGGCGGAGATATACTGCTTGACGGTGCCATAGGTTCAAGGACTGCGGCTTTCTCCGAGCCTTACTGCGACGGAGATACCTGCGGCTATCTGAACTGGCCGGACGAGGAAGTATACCGTATCGTTAAGGAAGCCGTTGAAAACGACCTAATCGTATCCTTCCATGCGATCGGCGAGCTCGCCATCACGCAGGCGCTGGACGCCATGGAGAAAGTGCTTCAGGAAGTGGGACCGGAAAAGGCTGCAAAGGCCAAGCTCCGTCTGGAGCATTTCGGATTCCCGGCAAATGAGAACGACATCATCAGGGCAGGGAAGATGCACCTGAGGGTATCGATGCAGAGCGCTTTCACATATCTGCGCGGCGGCCCCGGAACCGTTTATCGTTCGAGACTCGGCGAGGAGAGAGAGAGCGGCGGCTATCCTTCGAGGAAGCTTCTTGATGCCGGCTGTATCCTGGGCGGCGGCTCGGATTCCGACGTTACGCCCATGAACTCGATCTTCGGCATGCATGCGGCTGTTAACCAGCCCTATCCCGAGAGTTCCATCACTCCTTACGAGGCTCTCAGGATGTATACGATCGATGCAGCAAGGGTAACATACCAGGATTCATACAAGGGCAGCCTTGAGCCCGGAAAGCAGGGCGATTTCGTGCTGCTCGACAGGGATCCCCTGAAGGTGGATCCCACTACGATCAAGGATACAAAGGTACTTATGACGGTCCATAAGGGAGATATCATTTTTAAAGAAACTGCTTAAAAGAAGACGCGGCGGATCTGCCGGCTTAAGTGCCGTGCGGATCCGCCCTGCGGTTTTACATGATGCGGAGGTACATCATGAAATTCAGAAAAATCATAGCGGTAATTATGGCCGCGCTGATCCTTACGGCAGCCGGATGTATAGAAGAAAGCGAGCCTGAGACTGCATCGGAGACTCAGACAGAACCTGCGCCGGAGACGGAAACGCAGACAGAGACACAGACGGAGACAGACAGGTCGCAGCTGAGATCGGAGTTTCTGGTAACGTTCCTTTTGACGGATATGGATTTTATAAAAGCTGCGGACAGGATAAACACGGGACAGCCTGCGGATCTGCTGCAGGTATTCGTTGACCGTAAGCTGGAAGAGCTGAACGATCCCAATGCCATTGTGGATCTGTGGAACTGTGCGGTATCGGTCCAGATATGCCCTGAAGATCCCGCTGACTATGCGGATATAACCGACGATATGCTCGTACTTTCCTTCAAATGGGAGGACGGACTGGAGTACACCTTTACCTTCCCTTCGGCTGACTATTTCATGGACGGTGACCGCGGGTATTATATGGTCATCTACCCGGAGAATGTGCCTTATGTCGAGGACTCGGTCAGGGGATATCTGAAGGATAAGAAGGATCAGCCTCAGACAGAGAGTCAGACACAGACCCAGACACAGACTCAGACTCAGACACAAACACAGACACAGACTCAGACACAGACGGAGACGGAAACCTTGTCAGGCGGAGAGCCCGAGACCCATTATACCAGCGGGACTTTCACCCAGTACGGCGACGGCACCTTCTCCTACGATATAGACAGGGACGGCGTGGTCGAAGGATTCCAGCCGGGATACGATTTTTATCCGGACGGTACATGGGATCACGTTACCATAGTTATGGACGGCGTTTCATATGCGACTATACAGAACTGTTATCAGATCACCAGCATAGAGCCTGTGGAGGCCCAGACCGGGAACTTCCTGGTAATACACTATCTTACCGGGACCTTTGAAGAACACGATACGCCTGCCACATGCAATCTTGCATATAAAGACGGTGATATTTTCGTAGTATATGTGAACTGATCACAGTAAGCGAGGAATATAATGTACAAGAAATTTATTGCTGCTTTAATCTCACTTCTTTTGTTCGCCGCGGCGGCCTGCGTTCAGGAGGAGGTTCCTCCCGAGACAGAAAAGTCCACGGAATCTCAGACTGAGATCAAACAGGAAACGGAGACCGAAACAGAAAGCGAAACTGCGGACCGTTCAAAGCTGTCCGGATTTACGCTCAGGCAGTTTCTTTCCGGTGATGATGCTTTTAAAGAGGCCGACGAGAGGATACTCTCCGGCGATGTCAACGTCAAAGCAGTATTCATGACCGAGGGCATCATCGATGAGCTGGGCGAACCGGACCACGTTGAAGAGATGTGGAACAGAATGTCGGCGGTGGAGATATGCACCGATGAGCCCGGAGATACGAAGCTTCGGGAGGATATGCTCTATGTAAAATTCGTGTGGGAAGACGGCTTTGAGTATGCCTTTTCATTCCCGTCCCGTGATACCTACGACGGCAGTGATGCAAATGATTACCTTACTGCCGATCCCGATGCGGTAAAACGTATCGCCGACAGCTTCCTGTATCATTCCGAGCACAGGGCGAACCTTGATCCCACAGAGCCGGAAACGGAAAAGCCCACGGAGACCGAGACACAGACCCAGACTCAGACTGAGACGCAGACACAGACCCAGACTCAGACCGAAACACAGACCCAGACTCAGACCGAGACGCAGACACAGACACAGACTCAGTCCCAGACTGAACCGCCCGAACCCGAGACCGAGTGCCGACGTTTGTAAACCATATGGACAATACATTTGAAATGGATATTGACGGCGACGGCGATGTAGAGCAGTTTGTTGTTGAGCACTGGTACAATGGCGACGAGGCTCCGGATCAGATCACGATATTCATGGACTATACCTACAGCCAGACTATAGACTGCTGTTACGGGATAAAGACGTTTTATCCTGTTGAGGAACCGGGATACAGGGCTTTGTATTTCGATTACTTTACGGATGAGAGCATGACCAATTATGCCCAGGCATATATGGTCTACGATCCCAACAACGGCATTTACATAGGGTATGTAAACTAAAAAAATCTTAAAAAATCAGATTATTCCGTTTGTCTGTTTTCGATAAATAAATTATAATGGTTGAAGAATCTTAACAGAATCTACGAGGAGGATAACTATGTTTTGTTGGAATTGCGGAAAGGAAATAGAAGACGGCAGCAAGTTCTGCATGTACTGCGGAACGGTACTTGTTCAGGATGATGCTGCTCCTGCAGCTCCCGAGGCTCCTAAGGCTGCTGCCCCGAGACCGATCGAAGATGAAAGAGATACTATCTGGGGAAGAGGCGAGCCCAAGGCTCAGCCCGATTACAGCAGGCCTCAGCCCAGGGACGACGGCGGATACGACAGACCCGCTGCTCCGAGACCGAGGGCAAATGTACAGTTCAACACTGCCAACCTGGATATGATCCTTACATATTTGGGAGCGGCACTGGTGATCATATCATCATTCCTTCCCTTTATAGGGGCAAGTGGAACAGGGGCTTACGACGTATCACTTACGAGCAAGTCATATGCTCATGCGGGCATTATGCTCATTGTTCTGGCAGCAATGGCTGCGATCTCGTTTTATCTTAAACAAAACTTCACATTTTTCGTCATGGTTGGATGCACGATCATACACTGGATCATACAGATGACTGTTGCAGGTG
>JAFRYJ010000063.1 GCA_017437705.1 Lachnospiraceae bacterium | reverse complement strand
CATCTCCACATCATCGGGATCCACTGCCTCGGGATCGATCTTTACAGAGAGCACTTCTCTCTTTCCGTTCATTTTTACTACAACGACTCCGCCGCCGGCCGATGCCTCGATCTCGGTCTCCTCGAGTTCCCTCTGAGCTTCCTCCATCTGCTTCTGCATCTTCTGGGCCTGCTTCATAAGATTACCCATGTTTCCGGGCATCCCGCCGCTGTATCCGCCTTTCTTTGACATTCAGACACCTCCTCAGGTCTCGTATTTGATCTTGATATCCTTAAAGTTTATCTTCTTCGGGTCAAGAAGCTTCTTCTTAACGTCTTCGCTCTCTCCCTTCTTCAGGAATAAAAGCTCCGGCTCAGCTCCCGTTTCCGTTTTTATAAGCTCCCTCAGCATGTCAGCATGTCCTCTGTCCGAGAAATAACTGCAGCTGAGTTCGCGTTCCATCCTTATGATGATCCTGTTATCCCCGTCGGCCGTCACCTCTGCTCCCCGGAGCATTGATGCCATGGGCCCGGTACCGTTCTCCAGGATCCTGTCCCAGCGGGCGATTATGCTTTCCGCCGTGCTTCCGCCGCCCGTCTTCACTTCAGGTACGGACACGGCAGCCGGCTCTTCTTTCACCGGAGCTTCTGCCTCAGGGGCCGCTTCCGGCTTAACTTTTCTTACCGTCCACGCATGCTCCGGTTCTGATGCATCATCCGCGAACATCGCAGGATCGTAATACGATGCTCCCGCCGGATCCTCTTCCGTCTCCGCCGGATCCTTTTCCTTTTCCGCGGGTGCCGGTGCCTTGTATGCTCCGCCGGCCAGCTTCTGCTCCAGTATGCTCAGCCTGGAGAGCAGTGATCCGATATCCGTTTCCATTGAAGGCCTGCAGGCCTTTATGACGGCTGCCTCCGCCAGCACCCTTTTCTGAGTGGCTGTCCTGAAGCGCTCCAGCAGTTCGGAGAAGATCCTTATGTAACGCATAATGCTGTCCATGTCCACGGTCTGCGCTTCCTTTTTCAGAAGCTCCGCGTTCTCTCCCGACGTATCCGTGATGCTCTCGATATCGTCCCCGCTCTTTACGAGCATGACGTTCCTCAGATGCCATACCAGGTCGGAGAAGAACAGCTCTATGTCCTTTCCCGCCATAAGTGATGCGTCCAGCATCTTGACTGCCTTTACCGTGTCGCCGCCGTGGATATCGAGCACCATCTCTCGATATGTATCGTTGTCCATGGCGCCCAGTATCTCCAGGACCTTTTCGTAGGTGAGCACATCGCCCATAAAGAACGATACGCACTGCTCCAGAAGGCTTAAGGCATCCCTCATTGCGCCGTCTGCCGCATAGGATAAATACCTGAGGGCCCGGTCTTCCGCATTTATTCCCTCCGCATCCGTTATCTCCCGGAGCCTCTTCTGAATGGTCGCCGCAGAGAGCCTTCTGAAATCGTATCTCTGGCACCTGGAGATTATGGTTGCGGGTATCTTTCCGGGATTGGTGGTGGCAAGAATGAAGATGACATATTCCGGCGGTTCCTCCAGCGTCTTTAAGAGGGCGTTGAAAGCCGAACCGGTAAGCATATGGGCCTCGTCTATTATGAACACCCTGTACTTTCCCGTGGTTGGCGTGTACTCGACGCTGTCCCTTATGTCACGGATGTTGTCAACGCCGTTGTTGGATGCGGCGTCGATCTCCAGAACGTTCATTGAGGCATTGATCGCGATGTCTGTGCATGATGCACACTTCCCGCAGGGTTCTCCGTTGACCGGCGCCTCGCAGTTCACCGCCCTGGCGAAGATCTTTGCCACGGAGGTTTTCCCGGTGCCCCTGGTGCCGCAGAAAAGATAGGCATGGCCCACCCTGCCGCTTTCTATCTGGTTCCTGAGAGCCCTTACAATATGATCCTGGCCTGCCACATCAGAAAAATATGACGGTCTGTATTTTCTGTACAAGGCCTGATATGCCATTTGATCCCTCTTTCTTTAAAAGCTCTTTACGGATGTGCTGTCCGTTCGGGCCTTCTGATCAGTTCCCCGATCACGGGCTATAGTATTTAACCGCTACTCAAAGCATGTATCGTATATGGCAGGCATCAATGACCCGCGCTTTGCACATGCCTTCACATACAAAAAAATCCGCGCACCTTCTCTTCGAATTACGCCCATGGGCGTTACCTCTACAGTTAGCTCTGTCCAGGCACCCTTGCGGCACACAAGAGGTCTCGCTTAGTGCTGCTTCATTCCTGACCTGACACGGTTCACGAGTTCCTGTTGCGCAAGACCCAAACGTCAACGCCACTTATAAAGGGCTGCCCCACAGACAATAACCCTGGGAGAAGGCATCACCCCTGCTGTAGCGGGTTGCAGGTACAGGGCACCGCTGACTCCCCGGTTGCGCGGAAAACTTAAGACTTATTCGTCCGCCGGCATCTTCGGTCCGGCGCAGAATATTATAGAATCTTTACTCTGTGATGTCAATGTTTCCGCTTTTTCTGAGGGCGTTCTCGGCCCTCACCCTTTTGAAAAAAAGGCTTAAAAGCTCGCTGCATTTTTCCTGCATCACTCCGGTGACGGTCTCCACATGATGGTTAAAGCCCGGGATGTGCATAAGGTCCGTTACAGAGCCTGCGCAGCCGTTCTTCTCGCTCATGGCCCCGATGACCAGCCTGTCTATCCTCGACTGGATAACGGCGCCGCCGCACATGGGGCAGGGCTCCAGGGTAACGTACATCGTGCAGCCCTCAAGCCGCCAGTCCCCGGTCTTCCGGGAGGCCTTGTCTATGGCTATCATCTCGGCGTGGGCCAGGGTGTTTTTCTTCTCGTTCCTCCTGTTGTACGCCCGGGCAATGATCTTCCCGTCCTTGACGATGACGCAGCCCACGGGCGTCTCCTTCCGGTCAAAGGCACGCTTTGCCTGGTCCAGAGCCTTTTTCATGAATCTTTCATCTTCCGTGAGCATATCCTCTCCCCTTTGTTTCCTGTGATGCCTGTGTTATAATCGATGCATCGGATGCTGCAGCATACTGCAGCCTTCAGCACCGTTTACAATTATATCATAAACCAATGGAGGAATATATGCATATCAAAGGTCTGAAGCCCACCACCCTGGTCGACTATCCCGGACATGTGGCGGCAACGATACAGATGGGCGGCTGCAATTTCATGTGCCCCTACTGCAACAGAAGGTCCCTTGTCGTAAACCCCGACAGGACCGAGGATATCTCCGCAGACGACATATTCGATTTCCTTGACAGCAGGAAGACCGCAATAGACGGCGTGTGCATCACCGGCGGCGAGCCCCTTATGCAGGACGGCATACTGGAATTCATGGCCGCGCTGCAGGACAAGGGTTTTTCCGTAAAACTGGACACCAACGGCTCCTATCCCACCGTGCTGAACAGGATCCTCAAGGATCATCTGGCCGATTATATCGCCATGGATATAAAGAATTCACCGGCGAACTATCCCAGGACCATAGGAGTAAACGATCTTAACATCAACGATGTCAAGATCTCCGCATCCTTCCTTATGGACGGGGACATCCCCTACGAATTCCGCACAACCGTCTGCAGGGAGCTGCACACCTTCGACGACATCGAGACCATCGGAAAATGGCTCCAGGGCGCCAGGGCGTTCTATCTGCAGCACTATATCTCCGGCGATGATGTCATCATGCCCGTTTTCTCCTCCTACAGCACCGAGGACATGCTGAGCATGAGGGACATCCTCCAGAAATACATAACCGCGGTAGAGATCAGATAAGGCTCAGTGCCGCTGAGTATAACAGCATAACACGAGGCCCCGCAGGATCGATCCTGCAGGGGCCTCTTTCTTTGTCATTATTTGATTCCGTTCAATCAGCTGTACGGTCCAGATGCATGCATCAAAGGGCTCTGCCCAGGTCGAAGCCTTCGCGGATAGCCTTGCCGGCCTTGCCGGGTTCAACAGCATCACCGATGACTTCAACGCGGATACCGAGATCTTTCAGATCTTCGGCCAGGATGTTGACCGATCTTGCGCCCATCGCAAGGATGACCTTGTCTGCCTTGATCTTCTTCTCGGTATCTTCACACTTAACGATAACGCCGTCGTCCAGGATCTCTAAAAGTGTGGTCTCCGTGAGAACGGTAACGCCGTGCTTCGCCATATCCCTCATAAGGTCAAGTCTGGGAACACCGGGCTCGTCTGTGGCTACATTCTCCAGCATTTCAACAACGGTGACCTTCTTCTTGGATGATGCAATATAGTTTGCGGTCTCGCAGCCTACGGAACCGCCGCCTATTACAACGTTCTTCGTGCCGCCCAGTGCCTTGCCTTCAAGGATGTCATGGGCCGTGCATACGAGCTCCTTGCCGATGCCGGGTATCTTTGCGGGAATGACTGATTCCGCACCTGTTGCTACTACGACAACATCGGGCTTCTTCTCTTCCACGAATGCCTTATCCACGCAGGTGTTGAACTCCACCTTTACGCCCAGCTTTTCAAGCTGATGCATCTGCCATCTCGAGAAGTTTGCGATCTCTCCCTTTGAAGGAGGAACGGAACCGAGACGGAACTGGCCGCCGGCCATGGCGCGCTTCTCATATACCTCTACCATATGGCCTGCCTTCGCAGCCTCGATGGCGCATGCAAGGCCTGCAGGGCCTGCACCGACGACAAGGACCTTCTTGGGCTCTTCTGCCGGAACGGTCTCGGGAAGCTCGTACTCGTTGGCGGTGAAGGGATTAAGGATACATCCGCCTGCCTTCTGGGGCATGATGCCGCCGAGACAAGCCTGATGGCATCCGATACAGGTGATGATGTCCTCGAACCTGCCCTCTTTAGCCTTTATGGGGCCGTAAGGATCTGCCAGGGATGCACGGCCGAAGGCGATGAGATCAGCCTTGCCGCAGCTCAGTACCTGGTCGGCGATACGCATGTCGTTGTAACGTCCTACGGAGATAACGGGCAGGTTCGTTACCTGCTTTACCTCCATGGCATCATTGGCGATCCAGCCGTGTCTCTTGTACATTGAAGGACACAGAGCGTCGGATGCGCCGTAGCAGCCTGCGGTCACATGAACATAATCGATGCCCGCTCTCTCAAGATAGGGAACGATGGTCTTTGTGTCCTCGATGGTCCTGCCGCCGGATACGTACTCATCACCGGAGATACGGTAGCCTACGATGAAATCGTCGGATACCTTCGACCTTACCTTCCTAATTACCTCTTCGGGGAAGCGGAGACGGTTCTCAAGGCTTCCGCCGTATTCGTCGGTCCTCTGGTTTGAATAAGGTGAAAGGAACTCTGCCAGCAGATAACCGTGGGCGCCGTGGAGCTCGATGCCGTCAAATCCTGCTTCCTCAGCCCTTCTTGCGGTCTCGCCGAAGGCGTCGATCACCTGGTCGATCTCGTCTTTGGTCATCTCGTGAGGAACATTCCAGCATGACGGGCAGGGATCTGCCGAAGGAGCCCAGGGCTGTGATCCTATAAGCAGGGGGCTGGTCTGACGTCCGCAGTGATATACCTGCGCAATAATAACTGCTCCCTGTGCCTTGATCCTGTCAGTGAACTCCTTGAATCCCGGGATCTGCTCGTCGTTCCAGAGGCCGGGCACCCTTATGAAGCCCTTGCCGTTGGGCATTACGGCGAAGTCCTCGGTGATGATCATGCCGAAGCCGCCCTTTGCCTTTGTTTCATGATATGCCGTGATTCTCTCGGTACATGTTCCGTCGATATTGCACAGGTTCATAACCATGGGCGCTACAACGGTGCGGTTTCTCAGGGTCTTGCCCTTGATGGTATACTCGCTGAATAAACTGTTTAACATCTTCTACCCCCTTTTACTTAAAATAAGCTACAAGAACTCTTAAGGATCCCCTG
>JAFRYJ010000062.1 GCA_017437705.1 Lachnospiraceae bacterium | reverse complement strand
GTGCTTTCCCAGTATGAGGACCACCGTTTACAAGATGCCCTATGGCGTATCGCTGATAATCAGCCCCTTCAATTTCCCCATGCTGCTGACGCTGGGTGTCCTGGCTGCGAGCATCTGCGGAGGCAACACGGCTGTCCTCAAAACGAGCTCTAAATCGGCGGCCAGCACCCGGGCTCTTAAGAAGCTGATCGCGGAGACCTTCCCGGAGGAATACGTTACCGTTATCGACGGCGGCCATGATGTCGCCGACATGTGCCTTGCCGAGAGGTTCGACAAGATCTTCTACACCGGTTCACCCGCCGTTGCGAAGCATGTGCTGGAAGCCGCGTCGAAGAATCTGACATCATGCGCGCTGGAGCTGGGCGGTGAGACCGGCAACTGGTGCATCATAAGGAAGGACGCCGACCTTAAGGATGCTGCCCGCAAGATAGCATTTTTCAAGCTCTGCAACGCCGGGCAGATATGCATCAACATCAACCAGATAGCCGTGGCGGAGGAAGTGGCTGATGCGTTCCTGGAGGAGCTTAAAAAGGAATTCGTAAGGCAGATCGGTGAGAAACCGGAGGACAATGACGAGTATCCGAAGCTTATCACCGGCGCAGTTTACGATAAATGCGTAAGGCTCACGGAGGAGCACAGGGACAGGGTGATCTTCGGCGGAACCGGAAACAGGGAGGCATGCCGGTTTGCACCCACGATCATATATCCGGTAAACGAGAACGAGGACATCGTTCAGCACGAGCTGTTCTGTCCGATACTTCCCGTGGTTCCTTATAAGGATGATGATGTGGAGCGCATCATGGAGGTCATCGCTGACCGCGAGCATCCGCTTTCCATGTACGTTTTCACCTCGGATATGAAATGGGCAAAGAAGGCCATGTCGACGCTGCAGTTCGGCGGCGGATGCATCAACGAGGTGTGCATCCACATGATGGTAAAGGGCGTGCCATTCAACGGCACCGGCCATTCCGGCATGGGAGCCTATCACGGAGTCTGGGGCTTCAGGGAATTCACCCATCCGCAGACCGTGCTCAAGGGAAAGAAACGCTTCAACCTTTCGCTCCGCGAGCATCCCTATTCGGGTAAAGATGGTGAAAAGAAGATGCGCCTTTTGAAGATATTTGAAAAATAAACGTGAGAATGCCCCGGAGCCTTCAAAGCTTCGGGGCATTAAATGTCTTTAGGACAGGTCAGGAGAGAAGAGCCTCCACCTGTTCTCTTTTTTCGTAAAGGACGCAGCCCCCCGCGTGGTCGTCCGCCAGGATACCGCCCTTCTGCAAGGCTGTGAACAGCGGCGAGCGCAGGGCGTCGCGCAGCGATCTGTCTTTAACGTTAACGTCTGAATAGGGGGAGAAGGGACAGGGCTCGGCACCGCCGTGGGAATTGATGTGGAAGAAGCCTCTTCCCGCAGACACACAGCCGCCGGAGCTTTTCTCATCTCCGGGGAAGGAGATATAGACCATTTCGGGATGATCCCTTCTGAGCCTTGATATCTCCGAAGCCAGATATTCCCGCTCCCTGCTGCCGGGAGCCAGGTCTTTGCTTTCCTCCGTAACGGGAACGAATTCCACGAATATCACCGCTTTGCAGCCCCTGTCCGACAGTTTTTTCAGAAATTCGTCGGAAACTGCCTCGCGGTAATTTTCCGTCGTTACGGTAACAGACGCGCCGAACATGAGCCCCCGTTCGTGAAGGGCATCCATGTTATTTATCAGTTTATCGTAGACGCCTTCGCCGCGACGGGCGCCGGTGGCTTCTTTGCCGCCTTCGATACTCATGACCGGTATCAGGTTCCTGCAGCGGCCGAAGAGCTCCAGATAGCGGTCATCCATGAAAGTGCCGTTGGTGAATACCGGGAACATTATATTTTTCCTCTTCCCGGCGGCTTCGATGACATCACGGCGGAGCAGGGGCTCGCCGCCTGCCAGCAGGATGAAACTGACGCCGAGATCGTCAGCTTCGGCGAAAATACGGAGCCATTCATCGTCCGTCAGCTGGTTTACGGGCTCTGCATCAACGGTGGAGCTGGAGCATCTGGAGTAGCAGCCTGCGCAGTGCAGGTTGCAGCTGGAAGTGATGCTGGCAATAAGGAACGCCGGAATGTGTTCGCCGCTGTCCTCCGCACGCCTGCGCTTTGCCGAGGCCTTGCGGCTGGCGGCAGCAAACTTCAGCATAAAGGCGCTTTCCTTCGGGTCTTTGAGCGTGGCTTTAAGAGCGTCGGATACGATCCGTTCCACGCCCTTCGTCATATAGTCCTGTATATCAAAGTGATCATGATCGCTGTTCATGCCTTAATGTCTCCCCTGCCGCGGTGCATGCCGTCCGGGCCGACGGCATCACGATATGCTTACTGTATTATCTCACAGTTATGCATCAAGGCGCGTTCTTAATTGAATACAAAGCCCCGGCAGGGGGCTGTCACGGTTGTCAAAACATCATGCCGGCACTATAATAAGGTGGCCCTGATAGAAATACAGGCGCGGACCGCGCCGGAAATAAGAAAAGGAAGATCAATATGAAAAAAGCAGGTAAATTACTGGCACTCGCTTTATCGGTGCTTATGATGATATCACTCACGGCATGCTTCCTGGATGATGATACATCTACGGAGACCGAGGGCAAAAAGCAGACCGAGAGCAGCGAACAGACAGAAACAAAGGAGCAGACAGAAACAAAGGAACAGACTGAATCTCAGGAACAGTCCGAATCAAAGGAAGAGCCCCAGAGCGAGAGCGACTCCGAGGCAGAGAAGGAGACCGAGACAGAGAGCCAGTCTGAGACAGAGAAGCAATCCGAGTCGGAAAAGCAGTCCGAGTCCGACGGCAAGGATAAGGAAAAAGAGGAAGACGAATACCATATCGATCCCGTTCCCGCTCACGATGCACCGGAGCTCAAGGGCGAATACACGGGCGAATTCAAGTCCGATACCGGC
>JAFRYJ010000061.1 GCA_017437705.1 Lachnospiraceae bacterium | reverse complement strand
GACGGACTTGTCGTAATACATGACCGCGGATGATGTCGAAACGATCCGCTCATATACCGGAGCACCGAAGGTAAAGGCCATAGGCGAGATCGGACTGGACTATTACTGGGATAAGGAACCCGAGGTCCGGGAAAACCAGAAAAGGTGGTTTAAAGAACAGCTGAGGCTCTCAGCAGAGACGGGACTTCCCTTTATCGTTCATTCCAGGGATGCGGCGAAGGATACATACGATATTCTTAAGGAGCATATGACAGCCGGTCAGCTCGGAGTGGTACACTGCTTTTCATATCCCCTGGAAATGGCAAAGCGTTTCCTGGATCTGGGCCTTTATATAGGCATAGGCGGAGTGGTCACGTTCAAGAACAGCCGTGAGATAAAGGAAGTGGCGGCCTATGTGCCCATGGACAGGCTCCTTCTGGAGACCGACTGCCCATACCTTTCACCGATCAGGGGAAAGCGGAACGATTCCCGGAACCTGGGCATTGTGGCGGAAGCCATCGCGGGGCTTAAGGGAACAGAGGCTTGGGACATCATCGGGACCACCTGCAGGAACGCTCTGGAATTTTATCGTATAGAAGCATAAAAATAACAAAATGCCGGCTTTCGGGCCGGCATTAATTCGGAGCAGAGCGGAATGCTGACGTCCGCTTTACTGATAGATCATACACAGGACTTTTACCGGAGACAGGCTTGGAAGATATAAAAAGCTCCGTGAGAACGGCAGCCATCATAAATAAATACGGCTTCGATTTCAAAAAGAGGTTCGGTCAGAACTTCCTTATCGACGATCGCGTGCTGGATAAGATAATCGATGCCTCCGGCATCACCGGTGAGGATACGGTGCTGGAGATAGGACCGGGCATAGGGACGCTGACAGAGCGGCTCCTGCAGAAAGCGAAGAGCGTCATAGCCGTGGAGATCGACAGGGACCTGGTGGCCATACTGCAGGAAACGCTGGCAGACTATAAAAATCTGGTGCTCATCAACAACGACATTTTAAAGGTCGATATAAGGGAACTGGCGGAAAAATATAATGGCGGAAACAGCATCAAGGTGATAGCGAACCTGCCGTACTACATTACGACGCCCATCATAATGGGCATCTACGAGAGCGGGGCGCCTGTCAGGGACATAACCGTGATGGTCCAGAAGGAAGTGGCCCGAAGGATGCAGGCGGGCCCGGGAAGCAAGGATTACGGCGCGCTGTCGCTGGCTGTGGCATATTATGCGAAGCCCTATATCGCGGCTAGTGTCCCCAGGAACTGCTTTATGCCCAGGCCCAATGTGGATTCGGCGGTGATAAGGCTCACGTCCTTCGACGAACCGCCGGTGAAGGTAAAAGACGAAAAGCTGATGTTCCGGATAATCAGGGCGGTATTCAACCAGCGCAGGAAGACGATGGTGAATTCGCTTTCAGGGGCACAGGAGCTTTCGTTATCAAAGGAAGAAGCGAGGCGGGCGGTTACAGCCGCCGGGCTTCCGGAAGATATAAGAGGAGAGAAGCTGACGCTTGAGGAATTCGCGCGAACAGCGGATCTTATAGGAGGTTACAAATGATAGAGGTAAGAGATCTTACAAAGATCTACAAGCTTTCCATGGGTATGAAAAAGCAGATGAAGACGAAGGATACCCATAAAAGGGCCGTTTCGGACCTGAGCTTTGACGTAAGGGACGGCGAGATCTTCGGCCTTCTGGGCACCAACGGAGCCGGCAAGACGACGACGCTTCGCTGCATCTCCACGCTTTTGAAGCCTACGGAGGGACACATAACCGTAAACGGATACGATACTGTGAAGGATGCGCAGAAGGTGAGGGAGATGCTAAGCCTTCTTACGAATGATGTGAAGCTGGATCCCCAGTTCACCCCGGATTATCTGTTTGATTTCTTCGGCCACATGAGGGGCCTGAAGGGCGATGTCATCGCAAAGCGCAAAAGAGAACTCTTCGATTATTTCGGCGTAAATGATTTCGCGGACAAGAAGGTGTCGGAGCTGTCCACCGGTATGACCCAGAAGATAAGCCTTTCCGTCAGCATGGTCCACGATCCCGACGTGGTGGTATTCGACGAGCCTACCACGGGCCTGGATATCGTTACGGCCAGGTCGGTGCTGGACTATCTCAGGGAGCTCAGGGACAGGGGAAAGACTATAATAATCTCCACCCACATCATGAGCGAGGCGGAGAAGCTCTGCGACAGGATCGCCATAATAGTCGACGGCGAAAAGGTGGCAGAGGGTACTACGGCAGAGCTTAAGGCGGCATCGAATGCGGCCGATCTCGAAGAGGTATTCTTTGACCTTTACAAAAAGTTTTCAAAGGAGGCACAGCAATGAATGCGGTAAAGACCATATTTAAAAAGGAACTGCACCGTGTCTTCAAGGACAGGAAGATGCTGTTCTCCACATTTATTTTTCCGGTGCTTATAATGGTCATCGTGTACGGCATCATGGGTTCCGTTGTGGGCAGGATCGAGGAGAACATCGCCTCCCACATACCGGTGGTCTATGTTGCAAACGCCGGCAGCGAGGAGGAAGCCGCCCTTTCGAAGGAGCTGGGCATGATGTCGGATATAAGATACATCAGCGCAGAGCAGGCAGAAGATGCAAAGCAGCTGATAAAGGACGGATCGGCGGATCTGCTGGTCGTATTTCCGGATGATTTCAGTTCGGAAATAGCCGGGCGGAGGTCGGTGCCCGATGTCGGGATCTATTACGATCCTTCCAGCACCCAGTCACAGACGGCCTTTGCGATCTATTCCCAGGGCTTCAGCAACGGGATCTACAAATATTATCTGGCCGAGAGAGTAGGCGGAGCCGATAAGCTGGACGTGTTCACCATCAATGCGGGAGGGAACGACTACACCCTGGATGAGGACTCAAAAGGAACATCGCAGATGCTTTCTATGATCGTGCCTTATCTTGTGCTGCTGCTCCTGTTTACCGGTGCAATGACTCTCGGTACCGATGTTATAGCCGGCGAAAAGGAAAGAGGCACCATGGGCGCGCTGCTCCTGACTCCGGCGTCAAGGACGTCCATAGCCATGGGCAAGCTGCTTGCACTCACCCTGATGTCTGTGATCTCGGCGACTATTTATGCGGTCACGCTTTTAATAATGCTGCCGAAGGCCATGGCGGGCACGGCCGGAGCGGCGAGCTTCTCCATAACACCGCAGCAGGGGATAATGGTGTTTATTATCGTTATAGCGCTGGCATTCCTGTTCGTGTGCGTTGTAACGCTGATATCGGTATTTGCCAGAACGGTCAAGGAAGCCCAGTCCTATACGTCGCCCGTAATGATACTGGTCGTTATCGCAGGCGTTCTTACCATGGTCGACGCATTCGGCGGCAGCCACGGGCTTTTGGAATATGCGATACCCGTCTACGGCAGCGCACTCTGCCTGTCCGATATATTTACGGGAGGAGTGGATCCTGCGGCATTTGCCGTCTGCATAGCCTCTACGCTGGCAGTCGGAGTCATACTGACGGTGGTCATCGCCAGGGTATTCAATAACGAAAGGATAATGCTGAACGTATAAGGCATATACGGCGGCATAAACACATAAGAAAAAACGGCAGTCTCCGGGATCTGAAAAGACCGCGGAGACTGCCGTTTTTTCGAAGCGGTATCCGCTTTGGGCACAAACACAGTTATGTTCGAACATGTTCAAATGCGTTTATTTGTGATGCATTTTGCATTGACTAACCTCTATGTTGAAAATATACTGTGTACTAAGGATAT
>JAFRYJ010000060.1 GCA_017437705.1 Lachnospiraceae bacterium | reverse complement strand
CTGCATCGCCGGACTGGAGAGGCCTGATGCCGGCAGCATCATGTTCGACGGCGACTGGGTCTGCCGGGAGGAAGAGGGCAGAATGGTCTATGCCGACAAAAAGCAGCTGCTCTCCATACGGAAGAGATTTGAGATGGTATTCCAGAATTACCAGCTCTTCCCGCATCTGAATGTGCTCCGAAACATAACCCTGGCCCTTACGGAGGTCTCCAAAATGGACAGGGGATCCGCCGATAAGCTGGCCAGAGAGTGGCTTGATAAGATGGGTCTCTCCGACAAAGCGGAGGCGACGCCATTCGAGCTGTCCGGCGGACAGAAGCAGAGGGTGGCCATAGCCAGATCCTGCGTTACAAAGCCGAAGCTCCTGTGCTTCGATGAGCCCACGGCGGCCCTGGATCCGGAGACGACGAAGGAGATGACCCGCATCATAAGGGAGCTGGCGGCCGAAGGCATGGGGATCCTTATAATCAGCCACGATATCCCATTTGTTGAAAACGTGTCCGACAGGATAATAAAAATAGTCAACGGATCCATAACGGACCAGTACGTTAAGGGTGCTATATAATACATTTTTGTTGTTATCCTGTAAAAAACAATGTAAAATAATGTCAACAGCATAATATGCACAGCACCATGCAGCGGTCCGTCGCAGATAAATATGAAGGCCCGCTTTTTGGTGTTGCAGGAAAAGAGAGGGAATGAATATGCTTAAAAGAAGAATCTTGGCCGCAGTGCTTGCAGCCGTTTTATGCATCGGCATGGCAGGATGCGGAGGCCCCTCCTCGGATTCCGATGAGGGAGGCAAAAAGGAACTTAACATCGCATACCAGTCCAGTATTGCATATGCGCCCCTTCTCATTATGAAGGAGCAGAAGCTTATCGAAAAGCATTACGACGGAGACATCACGGTAAATTACAAGCTTCTGGCTAACGGCGCGGCAATAAACGAAGCCATCACGGCAGGCGAGATCGACGTGGGATGCATGGGCGCGGCACCGGCCATCACCGGCGTGGGCAGCGGAATTCCCTACAAGATCTATACGGGTCTTTCATCACAGCCCTATGCGATCCTTACTAACCGGGATGATATCAAAAGCCTCGCGGATATCAAGGAAGGCGACCAGATAGCCATTACGAATATCAACAGCCATCCCCATATCCTGCTGGCCATGGCAGCCAAGGAGTACCTGGGTGACGCTCATGCACTTGACGCAAACCTTGTAGTACTTTCGAACGCCGACGGATATTCATCCATAGTTTCGGGTTCCGTACAGTGCCATATGGTCATCTCCCCCTATAACTTCATGGAGGCAGAGAGCACCGAGGCAAACATCCACGAGATCGAGATCGGCAAAGACGTATGGCCCAATGGAAATACATTTATCGTAGGTGTTGCATCAAACGATCTTTACGAGAATGATCCCAAGCTTTACAAGGCTCTGTGCGAAGCCACCGACGAGGCTATGGTCTGGATAGCAGAGCATCCCGAAGAGACCGCAAAGATCCTTGCGGAAGGCTATGATGCCAGCGAGGAAGAGATCCTTGCGTGGATGCAGGACGAAAGATCATCATATTCATCGGAACTGAAGGGCGTCATGGAGCTGGCCGTATTCATGGGCGAGGAAGGCTTCCTTGATGCAGACAAGGTACCTGCAGATCTTTCCGACATTGCATTCGACAACGTTAAGGGAAATTAAAACAGAACTGAAAAAGGGAGCCCCCTGAGGCTTGAGCCCCGGGGGAGCCCTCTTTTTTGTCTTCTCATAGGAAATTCCTCCGGAATTTCCATGAGACAAACCCCTCCGGGGGATGCGCAGCTCGCAGACAGGAAAAGCACTGCGTGCTTCTGCTCGCGCGCCAAAGTCCGGCTGCGCTCATTCCCTCAAGAATGAGGGATGGGGAGCTGAAGTCCGCTTGCGGACTTTGTTTCCGCTATAAATACGCGTTTAATATCTCAGAATACCCGAGAGGAACACTGTTTTGAGCAAGAGTACTAAAATGATCCTGGCCAGGGTCATATTCATAGCCGCGGTCATCGTTCTGTGGCAGTTATTATACGATCTGGAGATCTGGCCCAGGCTCCTTTTCCCGTCCATTAAGGACATCGGAAAAGCCCTGGTAACGGGCATAAAGGACAGGAGCCTCCTGCAGATGGTGGCCCATTCGCTGAAGCTTCTGGCCATCGGCCTTCTGATAGGCATCGCCCTGGCCATGCTGTTCTCCAGTCTTTCAGTCATAAGCGAGACGTTTTCCGCGATCTACAACATGATAGTTTCGATGATGGACCTGATCCCCGGCGTGGCCCTCATACCCGTGGCCATCCTCTGGCTGGGCATCGGTGATGCATCCATCATTTTCATGGTAATACATTCCGTCATCTGGCCAATGTCCAGAAGCACCATCGACGGCTTCAATGCAGTGCCCCAGCTTTATCTCGAGGTGGGGCAGAACATAGGCCTTAACCCCGTAAAACTGGTATTCGGCGTATTCCTGCCGGCCAGCCTTCCCAGGATCTTCTCCGGCATCAAGGTGGGCTGGGCCAGAGCCTGGAGAGGCCTTATAAGTGCGGAGATGATCTTCGGCGGCGGCGCCGCCCTTGGCATCGGTTACTTTATCACCGACAGAAGGACGAACATGGATATTGCCGGTGTTTTTGCTGCCATTCTGGTCATCATAATCATCGGCGCCGTTATCGAATACGGCATATTCAGAGTCATAGAGAACAGAACGTTTAAGAAGTGGGGAATGTCGCGATGACGGAGCGTGAGCCTTTACTCAGGATCGAACACCTTAATAAAAAATACGAAGACGGTACTGAGCATGTGCTTACGGACCTCGATCTTCTCGTGTACGAAGAGGACTTCCTCTGCGTGCTTGGCCCCTCGGGCTGCGGCAAATCAACACTGATCCGCTGCATCGCCGGCTTCGAGGATTACGAAGGCATCATCGAGATCGAGGGCAGGACCGTTAAAAAGCCGGGCCCGGACCGCACCATGGTATTCCAGGATTTCAACCAGCTCTTCCCCTGGAAGACAGTGTCGAAAAACATCGAATACCCTCTTAAGGTCAACGGCGTAGCTGATAAGGCTGAAAGAAGGCGTATGGCGGAGGAATACCTTGACAAGGTCAACCTCGGTGAATACAGGGATTATTATCCCCATCAGCTCTCCGGCGGCATGAAGCAGAGGGTAGCCATCGCCAGGGGAATGGCCCTGGGTTCGAAGGTAATGCTGATGGACGAGCCCTTCGCGGCGCTTGATGCCATCACCAGGAACCAGATGCAGACGGAGCTTCTCCGCATTAAGGAAAATGCGAAGATGACCATTATATTCATCACCCATAACATCCAGGAAGCCATCTCGATGGGAAACAGGGTAATGGTGATGTCAAAGAACGGGGACATCCTGGAGGACGCCCCCAATCCCCTGGAGAAACCGGTATCGCCGGCGACTCCCGGATACGGCGAGCTGTGGCAGCATCTTAACGGACTGCTTCACAGCGAAAGGAATGATAAATGAAAAGATCTCAGAAAATCATAAAAGCCGTGGTCTTCTGTGTTCTTACCGTGCTTATGGTGTTCCACCTGACCCGGCTCCTTACGCCTAAATGGCTGGATTCATGGGATGCCAGCAAGACTGAAAAAACATATTACAAGCTGGAAAAGGATTCGATCGATGTGCTCTTTATGGGATCCAGCGGCATGGCCGCTTCCATAGATCCGTATCAGCTGTACGACGAGCAGGGCATATCGTCATATAACCTTAACTGCAACCAGCAGACACTTCTCGGAACGTATTTCTGGATGAAGGAGGCGCTTAAGACCCAGGATCCGGATGTGATCGTCGTGGAGGTGTCTGCAATTGCCATGAAACAGGAAGTGGCAGAAAGGGTCGCAAGGCGTTCCTACGACTTCATGAACTGGAGTGTCAACAAGCTGTCCTTCGTTTTTACCTTCCGCAATACCGGCGAAATGGGGCAGCCTCTTATTTCATATCTTTTCCCTCTTTACGAATACCACACCAGGTGGAGCGAGCTGAGAAAAGACGACTACGAATTCATTTACGGGGATACGGACGTATTCGCCAGGGGCTATGTTCCGAAGACCGACGTCTTCGGAAGACACAGGGAAGTTACATACGCAGGCATCACCCTGGACCCGACGGAAAAAATGCCGGTCATTGAAACGAACCGCAAGGCCCTCGCCGATATGATCGAACTCTGCAGGGAAGAGGGGATACAGATAGTCCTCTATAAATCCTGTGACGCGGGCTGGTCTGCCGCCAGTCACAACAATATAAGCGAGATCGCCAAACAGTATGACGTTCCGTTCCTCGATATGAACGAGCCCGATATCATGGAGGCTGCGGACATAAATTACAGGACTGATGCCCTTGACCGCCGCCATATGAATATCCGGGGAGCCGAGAAGAGCACGTCATACGTGGGGCAGTACCTCAAAGATAATTTCGATCTTCCCGACCGCAGGACCGATGAAAGGATCGCCGCGATCTTTGATGCCGGCAGGGGAAAATACGAATGCGCCATGGAAAACGCCCGACTGGCCTTCTGCACGGACCCGGTGAAATACATTGAGCTTGCAGATAAGGACCGATATGTGTATTTTGCCGCAGGCCCGGGCTTTCAGGGGACATTCACTCCGGAGCAGGCGGAGCTCCTTCTTAAACTGGGCATGTCAGAGGAATTCACCGAAGAGTTTTCAGCCGGCAAATATACGGCGGCTGTCTTCGGAAACGGTACCGAGGCCTTTTTTGAACGTGACAGCAGCAGTACCGTAAAGGTCAGAGGAATGCTGCCTTCGGGTGAGGTCTACACTGTGACCGCCGGTGACGGCGAGACGTCCATAATAATAGATGAGATCGAGTTTGTTCAGGATAAGGACAATGTAACCGTGGTAGTGTATGACATGGTGCTGCATGAAGCGGCAGACTGCTTCTGCATCGGCGCCAACAAAGACAAGCATATTGTAATAAACAGGTGACAGCAGCATGAGTCTTACAAATCTTTATTTCCTTCCCTTTGTGGCAGGTGTCGTCCTTCTTTATTATACGGTCTTCAGAAAGATCCAGTGGATCTGGCTCCTTGCGGCAAGTATCGCGTTTTATCTTTTTGCGGGACCGAAATATATCGTTTATATTCTGGCATCATCCGCGGCGGCGTTTTTTGCGGCCCGCAGGATGAATGCCGTTAATGATGAGGAAGACGCTGCCCTGGAGCAGGAAGGCCTCGACAAGGAACAGAAGAAAGCCATAAAGAGAGCCTTTTCCAAAAAGAGGAAAGGGTGGCTCCTTCTTGCGCTGATCATATGCATAGGCATCCTAGCCGTGATCAAGTATACGGATTTCTTCTTAAGGGGCGTTTCAAAAATACTGGCTCTCGGAGGAGTACAGTGGCTGAAGCAGTTCAATTTCGTGCTTCCCCTCGGCATATCCTTCTATACGTTCATGATAATCGGTTACGTGCTGGATGTTTACTGGAAAAGATATCCCGCGGAAAAGAATTACCTGAAGCTGCTGCTTTTCGCCTCTTATTTCCCTCATATAACACAGGGCCCCATCGGCCGTTACAACAAGCTTTCGGTACAGTTTTCCGAAAGACATACATTTGATTACGACAAATTTACGAAGGGCATACAGCTGATGCTGTGGGGCTTCTTCGAAAAGATGGTGATCGCCGACAGGCTGGCCGTCTTCTATAAAGGCGTATTTGCCGAATGGCAGCTCCTGACGGGACTGCCCCTCATCATCGCGCTTATCTTCCTTTCCATGCAGCTTTACCTCGACTTCCGCGGATGCATGGATATCTGCCGCGGCGTTTCGGAGATGCTGGGCATCGATCTGGATCAGAACTTTGCACGGCCCTATTTCTCAAAGACCATGCCGGAATTCTGGAAGAGATGGCACATCACCCTGGGCGCATGGTTCAAGGACTATCTCCTTTATCCCATTTCCACATCGAGACTCTGCAAGAGCATAAACAAGGCCACCAGGAAGAAGTGGGGCAACGCCGCATCGAGGGCGCTCTCCACCGTCATACCCGCTGCCTGCGTATGGCTTATAACCGGCATCTGGCACGGCGCGGCCATGTGCCTCGTGCTCTGGGGCATCTACCACGGCATACTCATAATCGGCGGGGCCCTCTTCGGCGGGTTCTTCCAGAAGCTGGGCAGGGCTCTTAAGATCAACATGGAGACCTGGAGCTTCAACCTTTTCAGAATGATAAGGACATTCATCCTGTCGGCCGTGGGCCGTGTATTCTTCGTGTCAGCAGGCTTTTCGCAGGCGATAAAGATAATCGGCAGGACTTTTGATCTGCGGCATCACAGCCTTTACAAGCTGTGGGACGGCAGCCTTTATAACTACGGTCTCGACAGGCCGAACTTCATACTGGCCATACTGCTTATTGTGCTCATATGGGCCGTAGGCATGATGCAGGAGAGAGGCATCGGCATCAGGGACAAGATCGCCGAGCAGAACCTCGTGTTCAGATGGGCCGTTTATCTCGGCCTCATAGCTGCGATCCTTATCTTCGGCATGTACGGCGAGGGCTATGATGCAGCAGGCTTCGTTTACCAGCAGTTCTAAAATACGACAGAAGACTCAATACAGAAGGCAGAAATATGATAAACGTAAATTCCATTGCTGAAGCGGTAAAATACCACGCCGGCACAAAGCCCGGGAGGCTGGCGCTGTGCGATAAAAAGGATCAGGTCACATATGATGAGCTCTGGAGAAGGGCGAAGAAGGGCGCAGAGCTTTTAAGGGAGGCAGGCGTTTCGAAGGGCGATATGGTGGTCATCCGTGCCGCCCAGAAGATAAGCTTCGTTATGGCGGTCTTATCCGTCCATCTGGCGGGAGGGGCGGTATGCCCTCTGGAAAAGGCCGTCAAGGAGGACAGGATAAGAGAGATCGCAGAGCTGGTGGACGGCCGCTTTTATATGGCGGAATCGGCAGCCTGCGAAGACATGCTTAAAAACATAAGCCTGAAGGAATTCTTCAGGGCCGTATCGGCCGAATCGGAGGAAGCCGTGCCGGAGGAGCCGGAACTGCCGGCGCCCGAGGGGCTTTCAGAGATACTGTTCACCACGGGCACCACCGGAAAGTCCAAGGGCATAGAGGTGACGTTCGCCTGTGATATCGCCATAGCCCAGAACGTAATGGATTCCGTGGACATGGGCCCGGATGAGACGGAGCTTATAACATCGCCGATAAACCATTCCCTTGCTATAAGGAGGACCTATGCGGCGCTGTATAACGGAAGCACCGCCGTCATCACGGAAGGCTTCAAGTTTGCCAACAGCTTTTACGGGCTGATGGACAAATACGCCGTAACAGGCATCACCTTCGTTCCGGCCATCCTGGAACAGGTGCTCCTGTTCGACAGGGAGAAGCTCGCTTCATACAGGGAACAGCTGCATTATATACAGCTGGGATCGGCCCCTCTTTCCGAGGAGAATAAACGGATCCTTACGGAGATGTTCCCTGGCGTACGGCTTTACAACACCTACGGCGCGACGGAATCGGGATGCACCGTCATCCTGGAATTCAGCAGATATCCGGACAAAACGAAATGCATAGGCAGGACCACCGTCAATACGGAGCTACTTTTCGTCAATGACGACAGGAAACCCGTTGAGGCTTCGGAGAATGAGCCGGCAAACCTGGCCTTCAAAGGCCCCATGAACATGAGGGGCTACTACGGGGAGCCGGAGCTCACGAAGGAAGTGCTGGACGACGAGGGCATCATTTATACAAATGATGTGGGCTGGCGCGGGGAAGACGGCCTTGTATATCTGATGGGCCGCAAGGGCGATGTCATCAACATGGGCGGCATTAAGATAGCCCCCACCGAGGTGGAGGAGGCCGCCATGAAACATCCCATGGTAAGGGACTGCGCCTGCATACCCGTTCCCGACCCCCTTACTGGGGAGGCGCCGCTTCTGTGCGTTGCGGTGAACGAGGGAGCCGAATACGACAGTGCGGAGCTTTACACGTTCCTTAAGGAAAAGCTGGAATCGGTAAAGGTACCCAAAAGATATCTCGAAGTGGAGACCATTCCCAGGACCTTCAACGGCAAGATAATAAGACGTGAGGTCAAAGAGATGGCAGCATCATACATGAAGCAGGAGGAAGCTTAAATGAAAGAAAAAATTCGAGAAATAATAGGTGCTATCGACCCTTCACTGGATCTTTCCGATCCGGATCTCAACCTGGCCGAGGACATGGATTCCCTGGACATCATCGCCCTTATGGCGGAGCTGGAGGATGCCTTCGACATTGAGATCACCATGGTGGAGAAGACCGAAGAGAATTTTGAGAACGTAGATACACTCTGTGAGATGGTGGAGCGTCTCAGCTGATATAACAGATATCCGGTGACCCTGCATTACATTTCGACCTGAAACATCAAACGGGGGGAATATATAATTGAAAGACAAGGCAACGAAGATCCTGAAGGCGGTCTGCTTCTGCATCCTCGCTGTCCTTATGACGCTGCACATTACAAGGCTTTTTACGCCGAAATGGCTGAACTCATGGGACGCATGCAGAGTGGAGAGCACCTTTTATACGCTGGACCGGGACTCCGTGGACGTGCTTTTTATGGGCTCAAGCTGCGGTGCGGCGGGGATCGACCCCTTTCAGTTATATAGTGAATATGGAATATCGTCTTATAATCTGAACGCGGATCAGCAGACGGTGCTGGGCGTGTATTACTGGCTGAGAGAAGCCCTTAAGACCCAGTCTCCCCGCCTTGTTGTGGTAGAGGTGACTGCCGTGGGAATAAAGGCTGCCAAAGTTGACAAAGTGGCCCGGCGTTCCTACGATCACATGAACTGGGGCATAAATAAGATTCAGTATGCATTGGAATATCATGATTCCGGAGAGATGGAGGTATCCCTTATTTCATATCTGTTCCCTCTTTATATGTATCACAGCAGATGGAGCGAGCTCACCTACGAGGATTATGAGTTCACCTACGGCGCGATGATGCTTCAGACAAGGGGCTTCCGCCCCCATACAGACGTCTTTAAGAATGAAAACCCGGGATCGCCATGGACCGGCTATGAAGGCTTTTCCCCCGATGATGACGCCGAAGCGGAATACATTGATTCGAACATCGATGCGCTGGAGGACATCATCGGCCTCTGCGAGGAGAAGGGCATAAAGCTGCTCCTGTATAAGTCCATGGACAGCGGGTGGAACGCAGGGCTTTACAATATAGTAAAAACCGTTGCCGATGAACACGGAGTGCCCTATGTGGATATGAACCTTACGGAAAATGCAGCCGATTCGGGCATCGTATTCGGCGAGGACGCCAATGACAGGCGCCACATGAATACCCGGGGCACGAAAAAGACCACGGCATATATCGGGCAGTATATAAACAATAATTACGACCTTCCGGACCGCAGGGATGATGAAGAATTCTCCGCGGAAATGGCTGAGGAAGGGGTGCAGTACGGCTTCATCATGGAGAACATGGAAAGCCGTTATATAACGGACCTTACGGAATACCTTGAGAATGCAGCCGGCTGGGAAAGATATGCCGTTATAGCTGCGGGAAAGGGCTTTGCCATGGAATTCACGGAGGCTCAGAAGGAGAGCCTTAAAGAGCTGGGCATTCCGGAGGAGGTCATAGCAGCGGCGGAAGCCGGAGACAGGGTGGTATGCGTCTTCGGCAGCACGGAGGTGCCGGTATTCGCATCGGGAACGGAAAATGCCTCCGAAGCATCGGGAACGCTGTCAGACGGCAGCGTTTACCGCATCAGCACGGATGATGAAAAGGTCTCCGTCATAGTTAATGAAAAAGAGCGGCGTGTATCCGGCAGCGGGCTGAATGTTGTAATTTACGATACGGCAGCGGGAGAGGCGGCCGACCGGTTCCGCATTTCATTTAATGAAGAGGACGGCAGGATATATCTGGACAGGTGACAGAGAGCACCGGCACCCGGGCAGACGGATCATACGGCAGGAGAGATCGCATTTTGAAACTGAGAACAACGCGGATAATTAAAGCAATAGTGTTTTGTGTCCTGGTCCTGTTGATGACCTGGCGCATCACGAGTCTGTTTACCCCTAAGTGGGACGACACGTGGAAGGCCCACAGGACGCAGAACTCTTTCTACGCCCTGGAAAGGGATTCCGTTGATGTGCTCTTTCTCGGCTCCAGCGCCGTCGGGACCTCGGTGGATCCGTTTGTTCTTTATAACGAATACGGTATCTCGGCATTCAATCTGAACGCGGACGGGCAGCTGCTGAACGGCACCTATCACTGGCTCGTGGAAGCGCTTAAGACCCAGAGCCCTGCGCTGGTGGTGGTTGAGACCGCCGCTTTCGCCAGGCAGACCTCTGCCCGTGACAATGTGGCAAGGAAATCCTACGACCACATGAACTGGAGCCTCAACAAGATAGGGTTCGCCTTTGATTTCAGTGACAACGGCGAACTGAAGGACACGAGCCTTCTGTCACTGCTGTTTCCGCTCTATGCGTATCACGACAGGTGGAGCACGCTGGCAAACTCGGATTACGAATTCCTGTACCGGCTGATGACGGGCCATACCAGGGGCTTTGTTATAAGGACCGATCAGGTTAAGGATTCCAGCTTCGGTAAAAAGATAATCGAATATGATGGCTTTTACCCCGATGATGAAGCAGGATATGACCCCCTGGATTTCAACGGGGACGCCCTTGACAGGATCCTCGGTCTCTGCGCCGAAAAGGGGATACCGGTGCTTCTTTTCAAGGCATGCGACTCACAGTGGACGGCGGGCCATCATAACGCCGTAAAGGCCGTGGCCGATGAATACGGGGTGGGATTCCTGGATCTGAACGAAAAGGACGTAATGGCTGATGCCGGCATCGTATTTGCGGAGGATGCCAATGACAGGCGCCATATGAACATGCACGGCGCGGAAAAGATCTCACGTTATCTCGGCAGATATATAAAGGAATGGTACGTGACCGCCGACAGGAGGAACGATGAGCGGATATCGGAGATGATGGATCGGGAAATGCCGGAATACAGGCTTTCGGTGGAGAACGGCGAAAGACGCTTTATCCGTGACTTTGATACATATTTGGAAGAAGGGCTTCCGGAAAGGTATGCGGTCATAATTGAAGGAAGCGGTTTCAAAGGCACTCTTACGGAGGACCAGCGGGAGATCCTCAGATCGGCCGGCTTAACGGACGAATTCCTGGACGCGGCGGAGAAGGGCTCCAACCTGATCGGCGTCTTCGGCAATACGGAAGAGAATGTTTTTCTGTATTCAGACCAGGAGATCAAAGCCGCCGGGAAGCTTACCACCGGACAGATCTACAGGATAACATCGGGGGATGGATCGTCGGTAACGGTCAATGAGTCCGTCATTACAATAGAAGAAAACGTCCTTAACGTACTGGTCTATGATACGGAGCTGAGTGAGATGGCGGACCACTTCTGCGTATATTACGACAAGGAGCAGGACGGAGCTGTATTGCAGCGCTGACAAAGGAGCTGCGGCACGGCGTTCGGAACAATTGATAAAATATTCAAATTACGCTTGCAAAGTAAAATAGTATTGTGTATAATCTGTTATTGTCTGAAGAGACACATATACAGTGGGCTATCGCCAAACGGTAAGGCACTGGACTCTGACTCCAGCATTTCAAGGTTCGAATCCTTGTAGCCCAGTCGGGACATATCCAGGATATGTCCCTTTTTTTCACATAGAAGATCTCTTCGGAATCCCCTGTGTGAAAAAACCCTCCGGGGATGCGCAGTTCGCGTAGAGGGAAACGCTTCGCGGTTCCGCTCACGCGCGCAAAGTCCTGCTGCGCTCCTGTCGGGACCTGTGTATGGAGGGGAGCTTAAGTCCGCCTGCGGACTTCATTTAACAGGAAGGATCGTTTTTAATAAACGGAGCGCAATTATGATAGAAGCTGGAAAAGTTCAGGAACTTACGATAGACAGGGAAAAGCCCTTCGGCGTTTATCTGACGGATCCGGAGGACGGGGACATATCGGTGCTCCTTCCCCGGGCACAGGTGCCGGAGGGGGCAGCGCCGGGAGATAAAGTAGAGGTCTTCGTCTACAGGGATTCCGAGGACAGGCTCATAGCCACCGTCAAAAGGCCTTATATCACACTGGGAGAGATAAGACGCCTTAAGCTTATAGGCATCACTTCCGTGGGAGGATTCCTCGACTGGGGCCTGGAGAAGGATCTTTTCATGCCCTATAAGGAAATGAAGGGAAAGCCCTCGGAAGGGGACATGTGCACCGTAAAGCTCTACACAGACAGATCCGGCAGGCTCTGCGCCACCATGAGGATCTCGAAGACGCTGACATCGGATCACGGCTATAAAAAGGGTGATGCCGTTAAGGGCACGGTCTACCGCATAAACAGGGATCTGGGCGTTTTCGTGGCCGTTGACGACAGTTTCGACGGCATGATACCGATATCGGAATACTCCGGCGGCCTTAAGGAGGGAGACCCCGTGGAGGCCAGGGTGGTAAAGGTAAGAGACGACGGAAAGCTTCAGCTTACCATGAAGGAGCGTATCGATATCCAGATGGACGTGGACTGCGCAAGGATCATGGAGCTTTTCGATGATGCCGGCGAGCTTCCGGTCACGGAGGCCGACGACCCGGAGACCATCAGGAGGGTCACAGGCATGAGCAAGGCCGCTTTCAAAAGAGCGGTGGGGCGGCTTTTAAAAAACCGCACAATAATAATTACAGATAAGATAAAATTAAATAAGCAATAGTTATGAAATACTTACAATTATTACGAAACTCATCCCGCCGTGTTGACATTTCACGGCGGGATTGCTATACTTTCCATGTAATATGTTTGTAATAAATTTATAAGATAAACTGGTGACTACTATGAAGATCAAAAAATTCTTAGCAGCAGCATTATCGGCGGCGATGATCGCTACGTGCTTTATTTCAACAGAATACGTATATGCGGACGAGACCGGAACCGTAAACTGCGACGCTCTTAACGTGAGGAACGGCGCATCCATGGACGCGGGCAGGGTAGGCCTTATCACAAGGGGCACCACCGTGGAGATCCTGGGACAGGAAGGCGATTGGTACAAGGTAAACGTTACCATTAACGGAACAAAGGTAACGGCATACGTTTATGCTCAGTATATTACGAAGGGCGGCGGAACAGCTCCCGCGAACAATGCCGGACAGACGGCATCATCCGGAACAGGTACGGTAAATGTAAGCGCTCTTAACGTAAGAAGCGGCCCGGATATCTCCTACAGCCGCGTAGGCCTTATTTATAAGAATAACGTGGTTACCATCACGGGACAGCAGAACGGCTGGTATCAGGTAAAGATCGGCAATATCTCCGGATACTGCTCAGGCCAGTATATTACTCCCGGCGGTACGGCTCCCGCAGCGTCGACTGCAGACACGACGCAGCCCGCACAGCAGACAGACAACAGTGCAGCGGCAGCTCCATCTGCCACAGGCGTTGTAAACGTAAGCGCTCTTAATGTAAGGAAGGGCCCTTCGACATCATACGACCGCGTAGGCCTTCTTTATAAGAATGCAAAAGTAAACGTCCTCGGCAAGGAGGGCACATGGTACAAGATCCAGACCGGAAATACCACGGGCTATGTTGCAGGCGAATATCTTAACGTAAGCGGTACCGTAAACAATACTTCATCAAATACGGGCACAGCGGCAGCGGCTTCATCGGACGGTAAAGTATTTGCCACCACGGGCGTCAACGTAAGGAGCGGCCCCGGAACCAACTATTCTATCGTGGGCGGCCTCAGGAAAGACGACGGCGTTGTTAAGATCGAAGACGGCAACGGCTGGACAAAGGTAAATTACAAGGGCATCACCGCCTATATCTGCAGCCAGTATCTGACCTCTGTGGATCCTAATCCGAAGAAGGAAGAAGAGGCCGAGAAGCAGACAGAGGCGGAGAAACAGACAGAGACCGAGAAGCAGACCGAAAAGCAGAAGGAGACCGAGAAGCAGACTGAGAAGCAGACCGAAAAGCAGACCGAGAAGCAGGATGAGACCCAGCAGACCACACGTCCGCCGGAGACCACAAACACCGCGCCTCAGTCATCGGAAGGCTCAACAAAGGCTCAGGAGCTTGTGGATTACGCTCTTCAGTTCAAGGGCAATCCCTATGTATACGGCGGAAACGATCTGAACACCGGCGTCGACTGCTCCGGCTTCACTCAGCAGGTATATCTCCACTACGGATATAAACTGGCAAGAAGCGCCAACGATCAGAGGAAGAACGGCGTAGCGGTGGATGTAAACGACATCCAGCCCGGCGACCTGCTCTTCTACGGATCAGGCAACTATGCGGGCCATGTAGCCCTGTACATAGGCAACGGACAGATCATCCACGCCAGCACGCCTTCGACAGGCATCATCATTTCCGATATGTATTACGGATCTCCCACAAGGACAGTCCTTGAATGCAGGAGGATCATCCAGTAGATATCAAGACGGCAAAACGCCGGCACCCGGGCAGGGAGCCGGCGTTTTTATGTGTTCTGAGGGAGCGCACAGCCTGAAGAAAGGAAAAGCTGCAGCAGCTGAAAGGGCCGATTTCGCCGGCGATTTTTGATGTTTTTTACCGGGGAAAACAGACGCCCGCCGGCATATGTCTGCCGTCAGAATAGATTATAAAAAAACCCAAAACAGGTATTGACATTGGGAGAATTGTGCAGAATTAACGAAAATAATTACATTTCTGTTCCATTTCGGAAAGTACTAAAGTGCCGTCAAATGCAGTAAATAAGCGGTTTTTTTCAAAAGAATGGCCTATCTGTCGGAATTTTACCCAAAGTTTTCCACGTTATCCACTAAAATAAAGGCTTTGCGGAGTTTTTATCCTAACGGAGACCGAAAATACGTTTTGTAGACATTTTTTTCAGTACAATCCGGGATACGCCTTAAGGGGATATTTTCGGCTGATATTTGTTATTCAGGCGGCAGTGATGCCGCATGATGAAAACGTTTTACATGCATCACGGATTGTATATATATATGTACAATAGCAGGTCTCCGTGGTATAATTCAGTTGAGTAATAGTCGAAAGGAGGCTACGTTATGAAATATATCATAAGCGGAAGAAATGTCGATGTTACTGACGGCCTCAGAGAGGCCATATACGAGAAGCTCGGCAAGCTGGAGAAGTATTTCAGGCCTGACACCACGGCTCATGTTACGATGAGCGTTACAAAGTCCAGGCAGAAAGT
>JAFRYJ010000059.1 GCA_017437705.1 Lachnospiraceae bacterium | reverse complement strand
GATGATACCCTTCGACGAATCGAAGCCGTCCATCTCGGAAAGCAGCTGGTTCAGGGTCTGCTCTCTTTCATCATTGCTGCCGAAACGGTTGTCACGGCTCTTGCCGATGGCATCGAGTTCGTCTATGAAGATGATGCAGGGCGCCGACTGCTGGGCCTGCTTGAACAGATCCCTTACTCGCGATGCACCTACGCCGACGTACATCTCAACGAAATCGGATCCGGAAAGGGAGAAGAAGGGAACGTTGGCCTCGCCTGCAACGGCCCTGGCAAGGAGTGTCTTGCCGGTACCGGGAGGGCCCACCAGAAGGGCTCCCTTGGGGAGCTTTGCGCCGATCTTCGTGTATTTTCCGGGATTGTGAAGGAAATCAACTATTTCCTTAAGGGACTCTTTTGCCTCGTCCTGACCGGCCACGTCCCTGAACGTAACGCCGGTGTCCTTCTGGGCGTAGACCTTCGCATTTGATTTTCCGATGCCCATAAGGCCTCCGCCGTTCCTGGTCATGGAACGGAACACGAAGAACAGAAGCCCGTAGAAAATAAGGAAAGGCAGCACCGTCGTTATGAGCATGGAAATGATGCCCGAGGACTGACTCGATATCTCCTGCTTAAAGGTAACTCCCGATTCCTCCAGCCTGCTCACCAGGTCGGGATCAGTGATCCTTCCCGTGTAATAAACGATACCAGTCTGACCGGTGATGGTATTTACGCCGGTTATCTCGATGGTGCCGTCCTCCGTAAGGAGCACGCTCTTTACATTGCCCTTCTCCAGCATGTCCAGAAACTCGTCGTAGGTTATCTCCACCCTGTTGGATTCCTGAACGCTGCCTCTCATATAATTGAAAAATATAACGAAAAGGACGGCTATTACGGCAATGATTATGATGTTAAAACCATTCTTCCCTTTATTATTGTTATTATCTCCGCTGCCGCGGTCGTTTTTTGGTTCCATTCAAATACCTCCGGTAAAAAGCATGATGCTTATTATGCCAAAAACCGTATATTACGGCTAATTTAATATACCGCAAAACCCCCTGACTGTCCATAAAGTTCACACAAAGTTCGGAGTTGTATAAAGTGGCGGCAGGGATACACTGATGATATAATAAATCAAATATATGCATACGGAGGCGGCTATGGAATATTCGATCGGTGAGGTTTCCGCCATCCTTAATCTGTCCCGCGATATGATCCGCTATTACGAAAAGCAGGGGGCTGTCAGCTCCTCCAGAGGGTCAGACAACAACTACAGAAAGTATTCGGATATGGAGGTGTTCTGGCTGCTGGAAGCATCACAGCATAAAAGCTGGGGCATACCCATCAACGAGATCTCGGGCATCCGTGAAAACGGATATACGAAAAGCACGGAGATCTTTCTCAGCAAAGAGCTGGAGGATCTTCGGAAGGAAGCCGCATATAAACTGCTTCTGTCCCGCCGTCTTGACGAAGTCCGGGAACACATGGGGCTGGGCCTTTTGAACATAGGCAATTACTGGATCGCGCGCGTTCCGGAGTTCTACCGCTGCCATCTTGTAACAGGCAGAGGTGATGTATACGATAGGATAAACATGCCCCTCGAGGTCAGCAGATATATCTTCTCGGAACGCTGCATACCCTTTGCAGACAGCGGATTCACCGTAAAAGAGGACCTGACGGAATGGGAAATGTGCATCAAAAAGGAATATGCGGATGCTCTTGATGAGCCCGTCCCTGCGGAAATGGAGCTCTTTCCCTGCCGTACATGCCTTTGCACAAACGCGGATATAGGAGAAGTCGGTTCCTTTGACAGCAGTGCTTTTCACGAAATATCAGTACAGGCGGAAAAACGGGGGCTGTCTCCCATTCCCGGCGCAGATCTTCAGGCCATCACACTCGGCAGAGGATATGAGAACGGGCGCTTCCGGCGTCTGGTACGGCTTTATCTGCCGGTGATGTGACAAAAGCTGTTTGAACTGAATGGTCAAAACCCTTGAACCGTTCCATGGATATGACAAAGCCATTTGCATAAAAACATGGTAAAGTGCATATAAGATAGATAAAAGCAGAAGGATACGCCGTCCTTCTG
>JAFRYJ010000058.1 GCA_017437705.1 Lachnospiraceae bacterium | reverse complement strand
TATATCCTTCCCCATACGATCCAGTACTGCATAGACCAGATCCAGGGCGCCATCGATTATCTTAAGGCGCAGGATCCCGACTTCAGGGCTGAGGTGCATCAGAGGATCAACAGAAGGGGCAGCTACACCGGCAAGTATCTTGATGTGGCAAAGCAGCATCCCGCATGGAAGACGGACCTGGATAACGAATTCGTTGTAAAGATGTTCGAGTCTCTGCGCAGCGTGGGGCAGGATCCCCAGGTGACATATTTCAAGCCCGGCTGCGACGGCAGCGTTACGAAGGGCGTTTACGACATTCCGACAGTCGGCTATTCCTGGCAGGACGGCCTTTATCCCCATCTGCCCGATGAGCTTTGCGTGATCAAGGATCAGCTGAAGGCGGTGGAAGGCTACACGAAGGTCTTCTGCGACATGCTGGGACTGGATTTCGGGAAGTTTGAAGACTGATTGTATTAAACCTGATATAAGTAAGGACATGCCCTGGCAGTAATGCCGGGGTCTTTGTTTGCCGCCGAAAACGGGCGGGACGGCATGATGCCGGGACCTGCAGCCCTTGATTCGGGCTGAGCAAAAGATTATTCTTAAAGCAGACGGTCTTGAGGTACGGACAAATGTAAAGATGCAAAGGAGGCCGCCTCATAAAAAATCCGATCAAAGTAAACGGAGGATCTTAAATGGATCATTTAAGAAAAAGCCTGGCAGCCCTTCTGTGCGCTGTATTATTTATGACATGTCTCGATGCCTGCGGCAAAAGAAAAGAGGATACGGCGGCCGAATACTTCGGCACGGTAAAGGTGTTTTCAACATACGAACCGGATAAGGATGCGCCTCTTATAACATCCTACAGTTTTTCGGACGTATGGTTTACCGGTGATCCCGCAGAGCAGAACGATGCCCTGGCCCTTTTATCCATGCAGTTTATTGCGGCGTCTTTCTATGAGACGGGCGAAGGCAGCCCGGGGACACTATTCCTGAAGGAACTGGGATTCACTGAGACCGGCGTCTCGGTCTCGGAAAGCGAAGACGACTGCGGATACACCTGGGGCAGGAAGACCGTAGTCAGCGGCGGGGAGACATATACCGTCGTTGCCATCGTCGTACACAGTGTTTATGCCGATACAGATCTCAAACGGAGAGGCTGGGTCCAGAATTTCAGAGTAAACGGGGATGCGCCGGAAGGAGAGCATTACGGATTCAAGACGGCCGCGGATTCCGTTGTGGGAGAAATAGAAGAACTGGGGCAGGGAGAAAACGTCAGGTACTGGATCACGGGGCAGAGCCGCGGCGGGGCTGTTGCCGGCATCATTGCCGCCAGGCTCATCCAGCGCGACCCGGATCTTAAAGGCCGGATCTTTGCATATACCTTTGAGGCCCCCGCCATGAAAGATCCGGTTCCCGGGGAAGACCCGGCGGCTGAGTATCCCTGTATCCACAACTATCTGTGCACCGATGACGTGGTGACGATGATCCCGCCCTGGGGCATGACCCGTTACGGCGTCACCCATGTACTTAATACGCCAGAAGTGAACGAAGGCGTGCTTAAGGAATTTGAAAAGCTTAAGAGCCGCGGGTTCGAGATCGTGGATGACATTGGGGATGTGCCCGTTGCAGCTGACAGGGCCGAGAGGCTCATCGGCGTCCTTACGGATTCGATCCCCGAAAGGAAGGACTATTCCCTTAAGATAGAGGACAGGATAACGGACGCCGGCGGGGCGGAACATACGGTGTCCTACAGCTATCAGGACTTTTTCGTGAAGCTGATGACGCTTATCTTCAGCGACGATTTTTCAGATGTTGATTCCGGCTCGCTCACCGATTATCTGGAAGATGCCCTGCCCATGGCGGAGTATCTGAGAGACGCCGTAAAGAACAACGACATAAACGATTACTATAACGCCGCGGCGGAGATGGATGCGTTCCTGAAGAATAACGGCGTTGAGCTCCCGGATTTCGGGACCGACGATTTTTACATCCTGTTCAAACTGTTCGGGCCTTTTATGATCGATACGGAATATGTTCCTTTGGAGGAAGACAGTGCCTCGGAACGGATAATGTTATATCTGGCGCCGGCGGTGGAACTGTACATGGGGAAGGACAGCTTTACGTTTTCACATCAGTTTGATACCTGTCTTGCCAGACTGGGTGCCCTTTCGCCGCAGCCGCAGCAGCCGGACATCGATATAACGATCGATGATCCTGCAGCGGGAGACGCTGTGGATAAGGCACCGGCGCAGGCGGAGGAATATATGGCATCACTGGGAAGCCCCTGGATAGAGATCGATTCCGAATGGCAGGGTGATGACGAAAGCCTCCGTGACAACAGGGTGCATTATCTGAGATCGGTCCTCACCGTAAAAGGACATTCAGTACCCGACGGTTTCAAATGGACAATAAACGGCCGGGAGCCGGCGGAGGATCCGGAAATAGTTTATGAAAACGGTGTTTATGTTATAACCGGCGTTTGGGAGTACAGACCGGGTACGCCTGATAAAGTGAAGGTCTCTTTCGATGCGCTCGGACATGCGGACGATCCTGCATCACTGGAGGCAGACAGGGGCGCGCAGCTTAAATATGCGGTCTCGCCGGAAGGGTATGACGAGCTCATCGAAGACTCCGCGGGGACGTGGAGGTTCGACGGCTGGTATTCGGAGGACGGGACCCCGTGGGAAGGCGTCATTGCAGATGATGATCTCGTGCTGTATGCCGGCTGGACGGAGATCGTAAGCGAGGTAGTGATCGACGTGCCCGTGCCCCGGGCCGGTGATAAGCTGCAGGCGCCGGCGGTTCCCGAAGGAAGCCATTATCATATAGAGAGCTGGTGTTTCGTCGATGAGAATTATGATGAGATCGATGCCGCCCCGGAAGACGGCCGAATCTGCCTTTCTGTGGTCCTTAGCCCGGATAATGGCGGGATCAGGTTTGCGGACGACGGTTCAGAATATCCGGGTTTTACGGGAATACTCCGGATAAACGGGGAAGAACTGGTATACAACACATACGAGGACGGAGCACCGTCTATCAATATCGACGCAGATGAAGGAGGGTATTCGGCCAGGGTCGAGTACTTCATGGAGGTCGTCAGATAACAGGTCACGGGATATGTAAAACATTTTTATATTTTCTCTGCCGATGTGCGGAATTTGTATTATAATATAAACAATATCAGCCGCGGTGCCTCATAAAAGAAGATCCTGCGGCCCCGGAAGCGCCGGGAATAAGAACGAGATCAATGTAAAATAAACAAGGAGGGCCGGAATATGGCTAAGATGGTAAAAACAAATATTGATGAAGCCATCGCGCGGGTTGACGACTGGAAGGGAAGGACCATAACATACGAACCCGTTGCCGGAGGCAAGACAAATCCCAACTTCAAGGTAAATGTTGACGGAACGGACTTCTTCCTGAAGATCCCCGGAGACGGCACGGACTTTATCGACCGTGAATGCTGCCACGAGGCAAATGCGATCGCTGACAAGACAGGCTGCGGCCCCAAGGTTTGCTACTATTTCCCCGATACGGGCGTTGAGATCTTTGAGTGGCTCGACGGATATTATCCCCTTACCTACAGCGAAGCGCTGAACGAGGAGATCATCACAAAGATCATCACACAGATCGCTGCATATCACAGGAGCGGCGAGGTGCTGCCCGCAAAGGCAACGCTTATCGACCAGGCATGGGATATGATCGAGAGGGCAAAGGCCAACACCTACACCCCCATAGCAAACGACAGGATGATCTATCTCCTTAACAAGATCGAGGAAGCTGTAGATCACGACGGCATCCAGTGGGCTCCCTGCCATAACGATTTCTATGTTGCAAACTGGATGTACAACCGTTCCACCGGCGACATCAAGTTCATCGATTTCGAGTATGCTACCATGAACGATCCCTATTCGGAGATCTCCTTCGGTTCGACCCATACCCTGGGCGAGGGCGGCGACATGCTGATAAGCCGCGTTTACCACGACGGCGAGTTCAATGAAAAAGGCTATGCCAAGATGAAGCTCTATCAGCTGGTAAGGGATATCAAGTGGTCATACTGGTCACTGCAGCAGGAAGTTAATTCCAACGTTAATTTCGACTACTTCAGCTGGTTTGCGGGCAAGTATGCACGCCTCCAGTGGCTGTGGCAGGATCCCCGTATCGACTACTGGCTGAACCTTCTGAACGGCAAGCCCATCTTCAGAAGACCGGAATGATGGATGCATAGCAATAACTGTTAATGATGCTGCATGCCCCCGGAGCATATATGCCCCGGGGGCTTTGTCCCGATGATCATTAAGGGACCGCCAGCAGGAGGCTTTTTATGGACAAAAGAGTGTTTGAAAACATGATAGAGAAGCTTCTCGAGAAGCCGTACATCATCGTCGATATCCTTCCCGTAAGGGTCCCGGATGATGTACCGGGGAATTACTTTGCCGTCGAGGAGTACCTTCTGCAGCATCCGCAGATCGACGGGATATTCGAGAGGTTCGCGCGTTTCCTGCTGAAGCTGAACTGCTACTACGATTTCACGGCGATGATGTTTGACGACGATCCCCCGATCCCCGGCCCGGAGCCGGAGGAGGTCTTCTGTGCCGTGATGGCATGTATCGGCAGTGATGCCGGCAGGCAGCTTTTAATCTATATCGGATCGGAGCACACGCTTTTTGTGATCAGCGGCGACTTCCTGCATATGACGGTGTTCGGAGCTACGGAGAGCCTTGCGTATGCGGCGGAGCACATAGCATCATCCGAGGGACTTTATGTCCGCGAACCGGAGGAATGATGCGTCGGATCTTAAAGTAAAATACAGATAGAAGGATCATAAGACCCCTTTTCCGTGACTGCTTCGGAAAAGGGGTTGATTTTTATCTGCAGAGTATTATAATCTGGTATGAAAAGTATAACTTGTATAACTTATATAACGACATTGCTTACGGAGGCATACATGAAGGAGAAATTTGCAGGCATAGCAAAGGTCGGCGAGAAGGGGCAGATAGTTATCCCCAAGGAAGCCAGGGAAATGTTTGACATAAAGCCCGGCGATTATGTGATGGTGCTGTGCGACATCAACAGGGGCATGGCCATCGTGAAATCGGATGTGCTTGAAGATACCATAGACAGGATACTGCCGGAAGGATAAGAAAATGTATTCAATAGAAACCGTAAACCTCAGAAAAAAATACAAGGACAAGACCGCGGTAAAGGATCTTTGCCTTCAGATCGGGCAGGGCGAGCTTTTCGCGCTCCTGGGCACCAACGGCGCCGGAAAAACCACGACGATAAAGATGCTGTCCGGGCTTATCAAACCCACGGCCGGGGACATCATTATCGAAGGCATGGATATGAAAAAGGATCCCTATAAGATAAAGGAGATCCTCAATATATCGCCGCAGGAGACGGCCGTGGCGCCGAATCTGACGGTAAGGGAGAACCTGGAATTCATGGCCGGAGTCTATCAGAAAAAGAACAGGGAAGAGAAGATAGCGGAGCTTGTAAAGCTGTTCCGGCTGGAGGACGTACTTAACAAAAAGGCCAAAAAGCTTTCCGGCGGCTGGCAGCGCAATGTTTCCATAGCCATAGGACTCATAAACGACCCCCAGATACTGTTCCTTGACGAGCCCACCCTGGGGCTTGATGTCATCGCCAGGAAGGAGCTCTGGAAGATCCTTACGGAGATGAAGGGGAAAATGACCATCATCCTTACCACCCATTACATGGAGGAAGCGGAGAGCCTTTCGGACAGGATCGGCATCATGTCGGAGGGTGTACTTAAAGACACAGGCACAGCCGCTGAGCTTATTGAAAGGACAGGGGCTGCAAATTTCGAAGACGCCTTTGTGGCAATTGCGACGGGAGGCGGACCTGTATGAGGATGCTGAATTTTGCGAAAAGAAACTTCAAAGAGATGATAAGGGATCCCTTAAGCCTTATCTTCGAGATCCTGCTGCCGCTTTTCCTGCTGTTCATCTTCCAGCAGTTCAATATCCCGGGAGAGGCCTACAGGCTGGAGAACTTCACGCCGGGTATCGTAGTGTTCGGGTGCGCGTTCATCACGCTGTTCAGCGCCACGCTGGTGGCGAAGGACAGGACCACGTCGCTGCTGGTAAGGCTGGGCACGTCGCCCATGAGGCCCTCCGATTACATTCTGGGCTATATGGTGTCGCTGATACCGATTATCCTTTTGCAGAACGTGCTGTTCTTTGCAGCGGCGGTGGCACTGGGGCTGAAGTTCAGCGTAAACATCGTGTTTGCGATACTGGCGTCTCTTGTGGTATCCGTTCTGTTTATCGCCCTGGGAATACTCATCGGAAGCCTGGTAAGCGAGAGGGCCACAGGCGGGATCGGCAGCATCATCGTGCAGCTGGTCTGCTTTACCAGCGGCATGTATTTCAGCAGCGAGCTTGTGGGAAAGGTGTTCTCACGGATATGCGAGTTCCTGCCCTTTGAGAGCTGCCTGAAGATAATAAAGGGCGCGCTGACCGGCGATCCGGGGGTAATAAGCATCAGGAATATCGTGGTGTTTACGGTGTACACCGTGGTGATACTGGTCATTGCGGTCGCGGTCTTCAGGAAGAAGATGACGGGCGACGACAAGTAATTTAATATATGAATAGGATAAGATCACCGCAGACTGCAGATAAGGCAGCCTGCGGTAATTATTTGTTCAGGCGTAAGAGCTTTTTGCAACAAGATCATTTAAATGAATTAATATAGGTTTCCGCCAGCGATATGAATTTCGCAGCTTTTTCAAGGGAACTAAATGCTTCTTCGGAAGAAGGATCGTAAAAGATCTCGTAGTCTGCTCTTTCCCTTAGCTTTAAAGAATCTCTGATCTCGGAAGATGTATACGACGGAAAGTGGCCTTCTTTTACATGGCATTGATTAAAGTGAGCGATAACGCCTGAATGCTTGCTGCTGTCAAAAGCGTCCAGTGAATTAACAGCCCGCATTGCATTAAATACGGCATTATAGGATCTGTTTAAAGAAAATCCGTAGTCGCCGTCATTATAGAGTTTTCTTGAAAGCTCAAGGTTCTCCTGGGCTCTTTTTATCAGGTAGTATGCAAGTTCTTTTATGCATTTTCCCAGAGTACTATACCCTCCTTTTCAATGTTTTTGTAAAAGGGCATCACATCTTTCCACTCCTCATACTTTTTGAGATCTATATCCAGAACGGACAGAACACGGTCACAGTTAAGCTCGTGTTCGACAACACAGGATAGCATCTGATCGTTTAAAGAATTATCGTACCCTTCTGTTAAGAGGAGGGCGATATCAACATCTGAGTCAGATCTTTGATCACCCCTTGCAAAAGAACCATACAGTATAACTTTTTGCAGATGCGGACCGTAGATCTTGCGCAGATCTCGGGTAAGAGCCGAGATAGTTTTGGATAAAGCAAATTCGCCGGGAATAACGATCTGTTTTCCCTTTTTACTGTATTTTTCTTTTTTAAAACGCATGTCGGCAGGGTAGGGCACGTTCTTTTCGATTACCCACTGCTTACC
>JAFRYJ010000057.1 GCA_017437705.1 Lachnospiraceae bacterium | reverse complement strand
TGAGGTCAGTCAGATGAAGATCAGTGCATGCATAGTAACGTACAACAGTAAGGATAAGGTCACAGAATGTATAAGGTCCCTTTACACCTTTACCAGGGGTGTGGAGACGGACCTTTTTGTAGTTGACAACGGTTCGACTGACGGGACGCCGGAGATCGTTAAAAAGGAGTTCCCTCAGGTCAGGGTCTTCAAAAGCCGGAAGAATCTGGGATTCGGCCGCGGCCACGACGCGGTGATGCCTCTGCTGGATTCGGACCTGCACCTCGTAATAAATCCCGATATCGTATTCGACAGGGATGTGATAACGGAACTGGCGGAGTATATGGAAGAGCACTGTGATGTGGGGATGATAACTCCGCAGATACGCAATACGGACGGCTCGGAGCAGTACCTGCCGAAAAAACAGCCGAATTTCAGATATGTTTTCCTCAGCAAGCTGGGACCCTTCAGATACTTCAGGGACAGGTATACGATGAAGGACAGGGAGTTCACATCACCGGCTTCCATCGATAACTGTACAGGCTGCTTTTTCATGATAAGGACGGAACTGTTCCGCGGGCTCAGGGGGTTCGACAAAAGGTTCTTCCTGTATTTCGAGGATGCTGATCTGGCCGGAAGGGTCTCAGAAAAGAGCCGGATCGTATTTTATCCCGGCACATATGTTTTTCACGGCTGGCAGCGGGACAATACAAGAAGCTTCAGCGGAATAAGGCATTTTCTGGCATCATACATAAAGTTCACTTTCAAATGGCTGGGGAGGCGGTAGTCTTGACGGATATCCTTCTTGCAACATACAACGGCGAAAGATATATAGGTGAGCTGCTTCGTTCCATAGAGGCGCAGACCTTCGAAGACTGGAGGCTCATTGTTTCCGATGACGGATCGACGGATGCCACGGTCGATATCGTCAGGGAATTCATGGAAAGAATGCCCGAGGGCAGGGTGGAGCTCGTTGTCAATGTGCCGGGCACCGGATCTGCCAGGGATAATTTCATGAAGGCCCTGATATTGTGCAGCGGGGACTATACGATGTTCTGCGACCAGGATGATGTCTGGCTGGAGACCAAGATCGAGGACACCCTGGGCAAGATGCTGGAGGCGGAGGCCGCCATAAGGAAAGAGACCGGTACGCCTGAGTGGGAGATGCCATATCCCGTACTGGTCCATACCGATGCCTTCGTTACAGACGAGCAGCTTAAGATCACGGACCGGTCCTTTATGAAGCATATGGGCTTCAAAAAGGAGCTGTCCCGCAACGAGAGGCTTATACAGAACAACTGTGTCGGAGCCACATGCATGATGAACCGCGCTCTTACGGAAATGATGCAGCTGGCTGCACCCGGCTCCGTACATATGACGATGCACGATCATTTTGCATCACTTATCGCATCGGCCTTCGGAAGGGTCGTATATCTTGACCGGCCGCTCATGCTCTACAGGCAGCACGGAGACAATTCCGTCGGAGCCGTTAAAAAGACGGACGCCATCGGATCCGGGAAGGGCAGGGACGCCGCCAGGGCGGATTTCCGCATCATGATGGACAGATACTGCGAGCAGGCCAGGTATTTTATGTACCTGTTCGAACCCTATATGAATGATGTGGCCGATCTGAAGCTTTTTATGGATTTCGGAAGGCTTTACAGAAAAGGAAAGGCAGGGAGAGTTTCATTCTGCCTCCGTCATGGTATAATGAAGACGGGAAAAACGAAAAAAGCAGGACAGATCCTCTGGATCTGAGGACAGAGATATGGGTGTTTCAAAAAAGATATT
>JAFRYJ010000001.1 GCA_017437705.1 Lachnospiraceae bacterium | reverse complement strand
AGGAGCTGAATTCCAGGATCGCCGACAGGGAGATCTCCGTTGCGCTTACGGATGATGCCAGAGACTATATTATCAGCAAGGGCTACGATCCCTCATACGGTGCAAGGCCTCTTAAGAGGTTCCTGCAGAAGAATGTGGAGACCCTTGTGGGCAGGATAATCCTTGCCGATGAGCTTGAGCCCGGCGACACCGTGGAGATCGATGTCGAAGGCGGAGAGCTTACGGGCAGGATCAAGAAATAACTTCAGCTAAAGGTAAATAATGCAAAAAGAAGGCCCGGACGGCAGATGCTGTCCGGGCCTTGGTCTTTTTCAGATGGTCTTATTCATCCTCTTCCAGTAATTCCTCTGTGCCGTGCCTGGAGAATACAATGATGACTCCCACAACGATAACGGCGATTGCCAGTAAGCAGATTATCTTCTTTTTCATATCTGAATCCCCCTCTCAGTAATAAACTCCGTTTATGATCTGTATATATAATATAATACCAAGGTGTCTGTAAATTTGTACAGAGGTGCGTCAAAATTTGATGATTTTTTTATTATTTGCAGAACACAGCGGGATGATCGTGTTATTTCCCCCGTTTATTCTGTTCCGTCGGGAAGATACCGCCTGAGAAGCCCCGCCGCAGTTGCCGATTTGCGTTTTTTATCGTATAATTAGATACGTAAAAGTATCTTTTTATACGGATCTGGAGAAAGGTGACAGAATTGAAGAGAAACGACATCATAACTTTCAACGAAGATGATTATAAAAACGGATCCCTGAGAGACGGCTGGAACTATTTCGGAGCTCATCCGGCGGAAAAGGACGGTAAAGCCGGTACGGAATTTACCGTCTGGGTGCCCTGGGCGCGGAGCGTAAGCGTAACCGGTTCGTTCTGCGCGTGGGATACGGACCGGTATCCCATGACTCCGGACGCAGGCGGGATCTGGCATGCCTTCGTGCCCGGCGCGGCCGACGGCGATATCTATAAATACTACATCAGGACGAAGGACGACGAGACGTATTTCAAGGCGGACCCCTACGCATTTTATGCGGAGCAGCCGCCGGAGACGGCGTCCAGGATATTCGATATCGACAGATATAAATGGAACGACTGGTCCTGGATCGGCCGGAGGAAAAGATGGGGCCATATGAACCGCCCCCTCAATATCTACGAGGTGCATCTCGGCTCCTGGAAGCGTCATGAGGACGGTTCATATTATACCTACGGCGAGCTGGCAGACGAGCTTATCCCCTACGCGGCGGAAATGGGATATACACACCTGGAGCTCATGCCGGTCATGGAGCATCCCTTCGACGGCTCCTGGGGCTATCAGATAACCAGCTATTATGCTGCGACCTCCAGATACGGATCTCCCGCCGAGTTCATGAATTTCGTGGACAGATGCCATCAGGCGGGGCTGGGGGTCATCCTGGACTGGGTGCCCGGCCATTTCTGCAGGGACGCCCACGGACTGTATCAGTTCAACGGCAGCAAGCTTTACGAGGATACGGATCATCCCCAGTGGGGGACCAGCAAGTTCGATTTCGGCAGGGGCGAGGTAAGGAGCTTCCTTCTCTCGAACGCCCTGTTCTGGGTGGAGAAGTATCACGCCGACGGCATCAGGATCGACGGAGTTACGAGCATGCTCTACCTGAACTTCGGCATCGACGATCCTTCCCGCAAGCGTTACAACAGAAACGGCACGGAAGAGGACCTGGAGGCCATCGAATTCATCAGGCAGCTGAACAGCACCATGGGCAGGCTTCACCCCGACGTAATGATGATCGCCGAGGAGAGCACCGCCTGGGCCCTTGTGACATATCCGCCTTCGGAGGGCGGCCTGGGCTTCCATTACAAATGGGATATGGGGTGGATGCACGATACGCTTAATTACATGAAGACGGACTTCCCCTACAGGCCCGGCAATCACGAGCTTCTCACATTCTCTATCATGTACGCCTTCAGCGAGAACTTCATTCTGGCGTTTTCACATGACGAGGTGGTCCACGGAAAGTGCTCCCTTATAGAGAGGATGCCCGGTGACTACTGGAGGAAATTCGCCGGCATGCGGTCTTTGCTGCTGTATCAGATCTGCCATACCGGCGGCAAGCACAACTTCATGGGCAACGAGATCGCCCAGTTCATCGAGTGGCGGTATTACGAGGGCATCGAGTGGTTCCTGCTGGATTACGACAAGCACAGGGAATATCAGCAGTTCTGCAGGGAGCTGAACGCCCTTTACAAAAAGGAGAAGGCGCTGTGGCAGAGAGGCTATTCCTACGACGGCTACGAGTGGCTGGAGGCCGACGACAGGGAGCAGTCCACCATCATCTTTGCCCGCCACGGCAACGACCCGGCGGACGCCCTGACGATCATCCTTAACTTTGCGCCCGAGTGCTACGATGAATTCCGCATCGGGGTGCCTGCAGAGGGATATTACGAGGAGATCATCAATTCGGACGATGTGAGGTTCGGCGGCTCCGGCAGGGTGAATCCCGGCAGGATAAAGGCGGAGAAGGTACCCTTCCACGGAAAGGAATGGTCGATCGTCGTAAAGACTCCTCCCATCGGCGGAGCCATATATAAGCGGTGCCGCGGAAGCAGGCCCGCAAAAAAGAAGAAGCAATAATAAACTTTAGAAAGGCCCGGGGCACATGAGCATCATGATGCCGCAAGCCGGGATGGATACATGTTCAGAACAAAATATGATTTTATAGTACAGCTCGAAGAAAACGCAGAGGAGAATTTCGGAAAGGATTTCGCCTCCTGCAGCACCCAGGACAGGTTTTACGCACTGGCGGACCTTATCGCATCAAAGGCGATGATGGTGCGTACGTCGACGGAAAAGAAAACTGTTAAGGAAGACAGCAAGAAGATCTATTATTTCTCCATGGAGTTCCTTATCGGAAAGCTCCTGGACAATTACCTTATAAACCTCGGTATCAGGGATATCGTAGTGGACGGCCTGGCCGAATACGGCGAGACACTGGAAGCCCTCTGCGAGAGGGAAAGGGATCCCGGCCTCGGCAACGGCGGTCTGGGAAGGCTGGCGGCCTGCTTCATCGATTCCATGGCAAGCCTCGGTTATATGGGCAACGGCAACGGCATCCGCTACAGGTTCGGACTGTTCAAGCAGGAAATAGAAAACGGACGTCAGGTGGAAAAGGCCGACAACTGGCTGGCTTACGGCTATCCCTGGGAGAGAAGGCGCCCGGAGAACGCGGTGGAAGTGCGCTTCGGGGGCCATGTGGAAAGAGATTACTCGGGACCCGAGGTAAGATTCAGCTGGGTCGGCGGGGAAAAGGTCCTGGCCGTTCCCTATGATGTTCCCGTACTGGGCTACGGCGGAGAGACCTCCAATACGCTGAGGCTCTGGAGCGCAGAGCCCTGCGAGGAAAGATTCGACATGGACGCCTTCAACAACGGCGACTACGCCGGCGCCCAGAAATACAGGGCAGATATCGAGGCCATCACCAGCATCCTGTACCCCAACGACAACGGCGACAGGGGCAAGATCCTGAGGATCAAGCAGGAATACCTGTTTACGGCGGCGGGGCTGGCGACGATACTTAAGGATTTCAAGGAAGAGCACGGAGACGATTTCAGCCTTCTGCCCAAATACGTGGCGATCCACACCAACGACACCCATCCGGCACTGTGCGCTCCCGAGCTTATGAGGAAGCTGGTGGACGAAGAGGGGCTCTCCTGGGATGTTGCCTGGGAGGCAGTGGTGAATACAATATCATACACGAATCACACGATACTGCCGGAAGCCCTGGAGAAGTGGCCCATCGAGATGATAAGGGAGCTCCTTCCCAGAGTGTACGATTTCATCGAGGAGATCGACCGCAGGTACTGCGAGAGCTTCCCCAAGGACAGGCCCAACTGGCACGAGATGCTCCGCAATACCGCCATCCTCTGGGACGGCCAGGTAAGGATGGCAAACCTGTCCGTTATTGCCGGACACTCGGTAAACGGCGTTGCCGCCCTTCATACGGAGATACTTAAGAACAACGTGCTCAAGGACTTCTACAGCCTGATGCCGGAGAAGTTCAACAACAAGACCAACGGCGTTTCCCACAGGAGGTTCCTGCTGGAGTCGAATCCGTCCTATTCGGAGCTCATCACTTCAGCGGTAGGGCCCGGCTGGATAAAGGATATGAGGAAGCTGGAGGGTCTTCTGGAGAAGAGGGACGATCCGGAGTTCCTTGAAAAGGTAAGAGAAAGCAAAAGACTGAACAAGGCAAGGCTTGCGGCATATATCGAAAAGCGGACAGGCCTTTTAGTCGATCCGGATTCGATCTTCGACATCCAGGTCAAGAGGTTCCACGCCTATAAGAGGCAGCTTTTAAATGTGTTCAAGGTGATGGATCTTTACAACAGGATCAGGGAGGATGAGTCCTTCAGCATCGAGCCCGTTACCTTTATCTTTGCCGGAAAAGCGGCCCAGGGCTACGATTTTGCCAAGGACTGCATCAGGCTCATTCACTCTGTGGCAGAGGAAGTTAATAACGATCCCCGCACAAGAGGCCTGATCAAAGTAGTATTCATCCCGAATTTTGCGGTTTCAAACGCCCAGCTCATCTATCCTGCGGCGGACATCTCCGAGCAGATCTCAACGGCGGGCATGGAGGCCTCAGGTACCAGCAACATGAAGTTCATGATGAACGGCGCCGTTACCCTCGGCACCCTGGACGGTTCCACGGTGGAGATAGCCGAAAGAGTGGGTGAGGAAAACATCAAGATCTTCGGTCTCCGGGCGGAGGAAGTCGAAGAATACAGGAATAATTATTCATATATACCGAGAGACCTTTACAACGGCGATCCCAGGATACACAGGGTATGCGACCAGCTGGTGGACGGCAGCTTCGAGAAGCTCTCGGGCAATTTCAATCTCATATTCGACTCGATCCTGAGGAGCGACGAGTTCTTCGTATTAAGGGATTTCAACTCCTACATGAACGCCTGGTATGAGCTGAACGAGATGTATAAGGATAAAGAAAGATGGACGCGGATGTCTGTCACGAATACGGCGAAGTCCTGGTATTTTTCCAGTGACAGGACCATACGCGAGTACGCAGATGATATTTGGAATCTATAATATGGCCGCCTGAAAGCCGGGCAGGATGACGCGGAAAGGGACTGCGGACCGCCGGCAGGGCCATGTTTGAAAATATTATTTCAGTTTGTGTCCCTTCCCCGAAAGAAGGGCGAAACGGAGGTGCGTAACTTGAGAAACAAGAAAAAATGCATTGCCATGCTGCTGGCGGGAGGCCAGGGAAGCCGACTGGGCCCGCTTACCAGACGCATAGCAAAACCGGCTGTTGCATTTGCGGGAAAGTACAGGATCATCGACTTTTCCCTGTCCAACTGTGCGAATTCGAATATCGACACGGTGGGCGTTCTTACACAGTACCGGCCCTACAGCCTGAACAACTATATAGGCACCGGTGCATCATGGGATCTGGACTCCGCCACCGGCGGCGTGTCGATCCTTCCCCCGTATGCAACCGAAAAGGGAGGAGAATGGTACAGCGGAACGGCTGATGCTATCTATCGGAACCTGGATTTCATAGATATGTACAACCCGAAGCATGTGCTCATCCTCTCCGGCGATCATCTTTACAGGATGGACTACCAGAAGATGATCAGGTACCACGAGGAACACGAGGCGGACCTTACGGTATCCGTAATGCGGGTACCCATGGAGGAGGCGTCCAGGTTCGGCATCATGGTAACGGACAATGAGAACCGTATTATCAGATTCCAGGAGAAGCCGAAGGAGCCCGAATCAGACCTGGCTTCAATGGGCATCTATGTCTTCAGGGCGGACGTTCTGAAGAAAGCCCTTCTGGAGGACGCCGCGGATGATGATTCCGATCACGACTTCGGAAAGAACATCATCCCCAAGCTCCTGGCAGAGGGCAAGAGGCTCTTCTCCTACGAATTCTCCGGTTTCTGGAGAGACGTGGGAACCATCGACAGCTTCCACGGCATGAGCATGGAGCTTCTGGACAGCAATTCGGATTTCAAGCTCTATTCAGAGGATGCTCCGATACTGAGCAAGGAGAACATCAGCCCGCCCCAGTACATCGGACATGATGCCGTTGTAGAGAACTGCCTTGTCTGCAACGGAGCAGAGGTGCTCGGTACGGTAGTACACTCCATAATAGGACTGGACTGCATCATCGAGGAGGGAGCATACGTGAAGGATTCCGTGCTCCAGCCCGGCTCCGTGGTAAGGAAGGGAGCAAAGGTTATAAGGGCCATTCTCGGTGAAGGCGCGGAGGTAACGGAAGGTGCCGTTTACGGCTCCGAAGATCCGGCTTCGGAGATCGCCGTTTCCGAGGACAACGAAGTGATCAGATAAAGGAGGGATGACAGTGGAAAGAGTAATGGGAGTTATATCTGCCAATTATTCCAGTGACGAACTGGGATCGTTAACAGATCAGAGGACCATAGCCTCGCTTCCCTTCGGAGGCAGGTACAGGCTCATCGATTTTCCTCTTTCAAACATGGTAAATTCGGGCATTTCTACCTTAGGTATTTTCATGCCCTACAGATACAGATCCATCATCGACCACGTAGGCGCAGGCAAGGAATGGGGCCTGGACAGAAAGATCGGCGGACTTTACATTCTGCCCGGCTCTGTCTTCGGCGTAAACAGCGGGAATCACAAGTTCCTGCTCCGTGACATGCGCAGGAACATGGTATTCCTGCAGAGGTCCCAGAGACCCTACGTGCTGATGTCTGCCACCAGCTGCGTAAACAACATGGATTACGCAGGGCTTCTGAAGCAGCACATCGACACATCTGCCGGCATAACCATGGTGGTCAAGAAATGCGATAAGGACAACCCTTATCTCAATGCGGTGGAAACGGAATTCGGAGCGGTCAGGAGCATCAGAAAGGGCGTCAGGTGCGGTGAGATGGCGTTCATCGACTGCTTCATCATCAACCACGAGCTGCTGATGAAGATCCTCGACTGGTATATGGCCGTGGATTATAAGGATCTCTTTGATGCGCTTTCCGCCGACCTGGACAAGATCAAGGTCTGCACTTATGAGTTTGACGGCTATTCCAGGAGCATCCATTCGAAAGAGGCTTATTTCAGGACCAGCATGGAGCTTTTAAGATACTCCGTAAGGCAGGAGCTCTTTAACCCGGACCGACCCGTTACGACAAAGATCCTGGATATGGTGCCCACCGTATACAGTGCGAAGAGCAAGGTGGAAAATGCCCTTATCCCTACGGGCTGTACCGTAAACGGCACCGTTAAGGACAGCATTCTTTTCAGGGGCGTCAAGGTCGAAGAGGGTGCAAAGGTAAAGAACAGCATCATAATGCAGAACTGTGTCATCAAGAGGGGCGCCATCGTGGAAAACGCCATACTCGACAGATACAATGTTATCGGCAGCGGCTCTGTAATAAAGGGCACAGAGGATGACATTCTCGTAATGGATAAAAGGAATAACTGGTAAAGCCATGGAAAAAAGACCCGGAGTAATGCTGGCCTTTTACGAGGCCGTTCCCTTTATGAAGACAGGCGGACTGGGCGATGTGGGCGGATCACTGCCCGGGGCCCTTAAAAAAGCAGGATTGGACGCCAGGGCCGTGCTGCCGAAATTCAAGGGGATAGACGAAAAGTATAAAAAGAAGATGAAGCACGTTGCCGATTTCAATGTGCGTCTGGGCTGGAGAGACCAGTACTGCGGCGTGGAGAGCCTTGAGCACAACGGCGTCACTTATTACTTCATCGACAACGAGTATTATTTCCTCAGGGACAAGGCCTACGGCTACTATGATGACGGCGAGCGCATCGCCTTCTTCTCAAAGGCCGTCTGCGAATTCCTGCAGTATCTTCCGGATTTCAAGTGCGGCGTACTGCACTGCAACGACTGGCATACCGCGCTTTCGCCGGTATTCCTGCGTGAGTTCTACAGGGGAGTTCCTGGATACGATGAGATCAAGACCGTTTTCACTATCCATAATCTCAAGTTCCAGGGAAAGATGTCGGATTTCATGCTGGGTGATGTGCTGGGGCTCTATGATGTTCCCGCGGCCAGGGACCAGCTGAGATCGGACGGCGATGCCATCAATTTCATGAAGGGCGCCGTGCTTTACAGCGATATCCTTACGACTGTGAGCCCTACCTATGCCGAGGAGATAAAGACCGAATACTACGGCGAGCATCTGGACGGTATTTTCAGGGACAGGGCGTCGGTGCTTTACGGCATCCTTAACGGCATCAATACAAAGGACTACGATCCCGCAGCGGATCCCGGGGTACCCTTCCATTTCAGCCGGGAGGATCTTTCGGGGAAAAGGGCCTGCAAGGCCGCGATCCAGAAGGAGCTGGGACTTCCCGAAGAACCGGATACGCCCCTCATCATCATGATAGGCAGGCTTACGAGCCAGAAGGGCCTTGACCTTCTGGAGGCGGTGATAGACGAGCTTCTTAATGAGGATCTGCAGCTGGCGGTGCTGGGCACGGGCGACGAGGAATATGAGAATATGCTGAAGGGCGTATCGTATTCGAGACCCAACATGGCCGACCGCATCACCTTCGACGAGGCTCTCTCGAGAAGGATGTACGACGGTGCGGACATGCTCCTCATGCCGT